>NZ_JBHIMW010000001.1:0-219512 GCF_042194445.1 Bartonella sp. MF74HXZ
TCTTCCCATGATCAACGTGACCAATCGTACCAATATTAACATGCGGTTTTGTTCGTTCAAACTTGCTCTTCGCCATCGCTATTAATCTCTTGTTTTATTCCCTATTTTTGTTAGCACCTAGGGACAGTCCTGCAAAACTCAATCCGACTAGGCTGTAACCAGCTCAATCACCACAACTCTTAGACGGAAAACCCCACCCAATCTATAAATGGAATATCCTCCATCATACCTATTTGCCCAATCACCAACAACTATTTGGAGCGGGTAGCGGGAATCGAACCCGCATATTCAGCTTGGAAGGCTGCTGCTCTACCATTGAGCTATACCCGCATGACTCACATACAAACTCTCCTTCGATGAATGGTGGAGGGGGTTGGATTCGAACCAACGTAGCATACGCAACGGATTTACAGTCCGCCCCCTTTAACCACTCGGGCACCCCTCCATTACACCGGTAAAGTCGCGCAATGAGACATTACGAAAACCATCTTGAATACCCATTCAATTCAATCTGATTGCGAAGTGGTTATGACGATTACTATTGTATCTGTCAACAGAATAAATACAATTCTGTACAAATTTCCTGCTCATAACTTTAAATCACAGATTTTTTCTCTCTATTTTTCTTATTAACACGCTATAAAGAAGCTATGAAAGAAAAAACATCACAAAATTCTCATTATGCTCGTTTACGTCGCCGATATCGTGATACAAAAGGCTCTCCTTCTCGATCTTTTACACACCTAAAGAAGAAAGCTGCTTCTTTACAGCAAGGAATAATCCATCTTTATGGCATTCATTCTGTTCAGGCAGCTTTAGAAAACCCAAAAAGAATTTTAAAATGTCTTTACGTTACACAAAATGCCTTAAAACGATTAAATATATCCGAATCAGATTATCCTTGCTCTGTTACATTATGCACCCCCAAATATCTTGATTCGCTTGTTGGAAGTGAGGCTGTTCACCAAGGTATTGTTTTGGAAACTTTACCCCTCAAACCATGCAAACTTTCGGAACTAACCAATACTGATCTGGTCATTGTCATGGATCAAATTACCGATCCGCATAATGTTGGCGCTATTATGCGCTCTGCAGTTGCATTAAAAGCTAAAGCGCTTATTACAACTTGCCGTCACTCTCCCCACGAAAGCGGTGTTCTTGCGAAAGCGGCATCTGGAGCTCTGGAAATGATTCATTATATTACCGTACGAAACCTCGCTGAAGCTCTTCAAGAACTTCATCAAACAGGTTTTACAAGCTTTGGTCTCGATTCAGAAGGGGACAAACCTCTAGAAACAGCATTAACAGGAAATAAAATTGCTCTTGTTTTAGGAGCAGAAGGTAAAGGTTTACGTAAAAAAACACGTGAAACAGTTTGCGCTTTAACACGCCTTGATATGCCTGGAAATATTAAATCATTAAATGTTTCAAATGCAGCAACAATAGCGCTTTATGTGGCACATAAATATCTTAGATTCTAGTTTTTAATTTTTTTGTGAAACATCAAAAAAACCAACCAACAAAAAACCCGCAAGAAACCCGCCAATATGAGCTTCCCATGCTATTGAGATGCCATTTTCTTCAAACAAAATAGAAGAAATACCTATGATAAAATCAGCCATCAGCCATACACCCATATAAACAAGCACCCCCTTAGAGCACAGAGCTTTTTTAATGGACAATAAAGGTCCAAAAAGTTTTTCGTTCTGCGCATTGACAGCTAGATAACCACTAGAAAAACCGTAACGTGCAATAGCACCCATCATTCCAGATACGGAACCTGACGCCCCAATAAGTGATATGGTACTTTCTTGATGAAATGTAAAATAAGTCAAAACAGAAATAACTGCCGTTAACACCCAAAAAATTAAAAAACGTAAAGCACCAAGATGCCTTGCTAAAGGAGAGCCAAAAACCAAAAGCCAAACCATATTAAGAGCAACATGTTTAAAACTACTATGCATAAATGAATAACTCACCATGGTATAACAGAGTGCTACAGGATCCCTCTTAAACAATGCTGGTATAAATGAAAAAAATTCAAGACTTTCAACATAAACCTTATGAGAAAAAAAATACTGAGAAATGCAATAAAGACAAAAACAAAATGCTATCAAAACAACTATAATAAATGGAACATTCAACAAGGGTTCTTTAGGTTGTTTCGGTAATCGAGAAACATTATTATGTTGGTGACTAGAAACTTTCATTTTATAAAATCTCGTATTCTTTAGAGAATGGGTTATTCTTTATACAAAATAAATATACCACTCCCAGTGATGCAGAATCTTTTCAACGCCTCTTCGAAGCCCCTTTTTAAATTTTCAATAGCTCTACATGAAAACACGTGTATTTTATACAAAAGATTTTAAAAAGCATGGATATCAAGAATATGATTTATAAACTTAGCGGTATCCTGCTTATTAAAATGTGAAGTTATCATGTAATATACAAGAACTTACGAATAGATAAACTCACTTATGAGGTGGTGTATAATAAAAATATATAAACATTGTTTTTTTACTAGAAATATATTGATCACTGCATTTTTTAACCAAGCTATACTTCGATTGATAAACTTTAAATAATCTTAAATCTCAATTTTTCCATTAATATAGCTTGTATTTCTTCTACTCTTTGAATGAAAAACGACATCTCTATGAGAAAAAACTATCAACACAGCTTTCTCTAGATATATTCATTAGTGTTTCATGATGAACTACTCACTTGATAGTCTGTTTCCCTCATAAATGCAAAAGCTTCAGTTCATCTCTTTAACAAATATCAACAAGCCTTTCATTTCAACCTCTAACAAATATAATTCAAGAACTGTCTCTTATGAAACACTGCAAAATATGTTGATTTTAATGATGCCTCTTTGAATTTAAACAGTTCATGAAGGAAATTTTTATTCCTTATCTTAGAGAATCTTATCTGCACATCCGCCACTTGTAATGCGCAAGAGAATAATTTGGATTAATTCAATATAGAAAAATTTTAAATGAGGCAATCATAGGAAATTGAACCTCTTATTAAGTTGTAAAATGATAAAGGACTATTATAAATCAATGTATTATAAATAGATAACACACTAATCATTGAAGAGGAAGATCTTGAGAATTCTGCTTGCAATCCTTTAACCACACATCATAAATAGGATGCTCAACAGCGTTCAAACCAGGACTATCTGCAAACATCCATCCTGTAAAAATACGCCGTACTTTTTTATCTAATGTCACTTCATTGACTTCAACAAAACCAGTTGTACGCGTTGGTTCATCTTTAGAGCTCGTATAACACGCACGTGGCGTTACCTGTAATGCACCGTACTGATAAATTTTACCAAGAGTAACTTCAAAACGTGTGGTCCGCCCCGTGATTTTGTCAAGACCTGCAAAAACAGCAATTCCATTGCTAATACGCTCAGCCCGCACTCCACTATTTAAGGATAAAAATACTAAAACTCCCATTAAAAAAATATATATAAAATGCTTCACCCCTAACAATAAAAAAAATCTCATCATATCAAAATCAATCGCATCTTAAAAAATAATTCTTTTCATAACATAGAGTCAAATAAGACAAAAATATACGCGCACACTAAAATCTTTTATTTTTTAGGTGACCACGCATCATAATCTTCATGCACACAAGAACGCTCTCCATTGGAGGTGATAGCCCCCTTTGGTCGATAGTCCTCACTTGTTCCTGTCATATTTGCAACATGAGGCTTTTCCCATTCATAAGGATGATAATCCTCCTGTGTTGGTGGGCACTCACAGCGATGATGAATCCAGCCGTGCCAACCTGGTGGAATAGTAGAGGCCTCAGAATAGTCTTTATAGATAACCCAACGGTGCGGATAACCATCCTTATGAAGTCCCCCTTCATAATATATATTTCCAAATTGATCTTCCCCTATCCGCTTACCTTTGCGCCATGTGAAAAAACGCGTACCAATGGTATTGCCATTCCACCATGTGAAGATTTGCTTAAAAAAACGAGCCATCTGCTATTCCATTCATTTAGTGCGCTCATGAAATTAATCGTTGGAATAAAACTGTTAACGATTGAAATTACCGAAAAAGTTACTAGTAAATTCAGCTACAATTCCAATTGATAGGATAACGTGCTATCCCTTAATTTCAAGAAGATATCATATGTATGGCTTCTTCTCCACCCCATAAAATTTAATCTATGCCAAGTTTCATCTTAACCAATTCATTAACAGCTTGAGGGTTTGCCTTACCACCTGTTGCTTTCATTACCTGTCCAACAAACCAACCAGCTAAAGCGGGTTTCTGTTTTGCTTGCGCAACTTTATCAGAATTATTAGCAATGATTTCATCAACGGCTCTTTCAATTGCCTTTGTATCTGTCACCTGCTTCATATTTCGCTCTTCTACAATTTGGCGTGCATCTCCCCCCTCATTCCAAATAATCTCAAAAAGATCTTTGGCAATTTTTCCAGAAATAACTCCTTCTTTTATGAGATCAATAATGCTTCCCAATTGATTTGGCGATACCGGTGACTCTTCAATCTCACGATTATCTTTATTTAAAGCCCCTAAAAGGTCATTAATCACCCAATTGGCAACTATTTTTCCATCACGCCCACGCGCTACTTCTTCAAAATAATCAGCAATAGCCTTTTCTGTCACAAGAATGGAAGCATCATACACTGTTAATCCCATTTCCTTAACAAAACGTGCTTTTATAGCGTCAGGCAATTCTGGTAAGTCTGCTGCCAAAGCATCCACAAATGCTTGATCAAATTCTAATGGTAAAAGATCAGGATCAGGAAAATAACGATAGTCATGTGCTTCTTCTTTTGAGCGCATAGAGCGCGTTTCACCTTTAGCCGCATCAAAAAGCCGAGTCTCTTGATCTATGACGCCTCCATCTTCTAAAATTGCGATCTGACGACGCGCTTCATACTCAATGGCTTGACCAATAAAGCGAATAGAATTAACGTTTTTAATTTCACAGCGCGTTCCAAAATTTTCACCAGGACGACGAACAGATACATTAACATCTGCACGCATAGAACCTTCATCCATATTGCCATCGCAAGTGCCCAAATAACGAACAATCGTACGCAATTTTGTCATATAGGCTTTGGCTTCATCTGCTGAACGCATATCCGGTTTAGAAACAATTTCCATGAGAGCGACGCCAGCACGATTAAGATCAACAAAAGACATTGTTGGATGCTGATCATGCATCGATTTTCCTGCATCTTGTTCAAGGTGTAATCTTTCAATCCCGACTTCAATATCTTCAAATTGGCCATTCGAATCTGGACCAACAGATATGGTAATCTTTCCCTCTCCCACAATGGGATAGCGAAATTGAGAAATTTGATACCCCTGCGGTAAATCTGGATAAAAATAATTTTTGCGATCAAAAATAGATTTTAAATTAATATGCGCCTTTAATCCTAACCCCGTTCGAACTGCTTGACGGACACATTCTTGATTAAGAACAGGCAACATACCTGGCATGGCTGCATCAATGAGTGATACATGATTGTTCGGCTCTGCACCAAATTTGGTTGATGCTCCTGAAAAAAGTTTCGAATTTGATATGATTTGCGCATGAACTTCCATGCCAATGATGACTTCCCAATCACCTGTAACTCCAGAAATAAAACGCTTAGAATCAGGAGTACGCGTATCAATGATGCTCATTGCCAATCCACTACCAATATTTTAAAATATACTCATGGCTTATCTAAAACCATTCTCTCAGTGCAATCCTAGGATATAAATCTTACAAAAAGCCCGATTCTATCGGGCTTTTTCTGTTTGCATAAATATTAAGCTTTTTTAGGAGCTTTTTTCTTAGCTGATGTTTTCTCTGTAGACGTTTCTTTCACTGCAGACTTTTTCTTTGCCGGCTTTTCTTCAGGGACATCTGATTCGTCATATTCTTTCATCAACTCTTCAACCGTCACTTCCTTATCTGTGACTTTTATCTGTGCTAATAAATGATCAATGACCTTTTCTTCAAAAATCGGAGCACGTAGATTTTCAACAGCTTCCGGAGTCCTGCGGAAAAAATCCATAATCTCTTTCTCTTGTCCAGGATACTGGCGAACCTGATCAAAAACGGCTGCTTTTAGCTCATCCTCACTAACTTTAACACCAACCTTCATTCCAATTTCAGAAAGCACCAAACCAAGACGAACACGACGTTGCGCAAGGACACGATATTCCTCCCGTGCCTTTTCTTCTGTAATACCTTCATCTTCAAAACTGCGCCCAGCCTTTTTCAAATCATCATTAACCTGAGCCCATATATTGTTAAACTCAATCTCTAAAAGTTCCTCAGGAATCTCAAAATTATAATCAGCATCTAAAGCATCAAGAATTTGACGCTTAACTTTTTGACGTGTCACTGAACCGTATTGGCTTTCAATCTGCCCACGAACGACCTCACGTAAGCGATCTAGAGACTCTAAACCAACTTTTTGTGCTGCTTCATCATCAATTTTTAATTCATCTGGTTTAAAGACAGCTTTGACAGTAATGTCAAACTCTGCTTCCCGTCCGGCCAAATGTGCTGCACTGTAATTATCAGGAAATTTAACAAAAATCGTTTTTGCATCCCCAGCTTTCACACCAACCAATTGCTCTTCAAAACCAGGAATAAATTGTTTTGACCCAAGAATCAGTTGTGCATCACTATCTGCCCCACCTTCAAATGGAGCGCCTTCAAGCTTACCTTGATAATCTATGGTAATACGATCACCTTCTTCAGAAGCCCCCTCTTTTAGGGAATAATTACGCGTAGAAGAAAGGACGCGATTGATTTGATCATCAATATCCTGTTCAGGAATAGTTGCAATTTCACGGATAACCTTAATATGTTCAAAATCTTTAATTTCAATTTTTGGTAAAACTTCATACTTTAAACTAAAAGTAAAATCAGCTTTGCCATCTAGAATTTTTTCATCTTCATCTATATCAATTTTCGGCTGCATCGCTGCACGTTCATTGCGATCTGCTAAAATAGACCGAGGCGCATCACTGAGTATCTCATTGAGAATCTCCGCCATAAAGGATTTACCATACATTTTTCGCAAATGCCCACTAGGCACTTTACCGGGACGAAAACCATTAAGCTTGATTTTTCCCTTGGTATCATCCAATCTTTCATTCAGCTTTTCTTCTAAATCTTTCGCTGGAACCACGATCTTAATTTCGCGCTTCAGTCCTTCATTAAGCGTCTCGGTAACCTGCATTAAACACCTTCATTTTCCTAAGGAGAGGGATAAACCCACTCTAATAATCATTACATTCTAACACTTCGAGTGTTACATTTACCATGAAGCGGAATTTCAGACACGTAGAAATCCGTAGCACTTAAGGGATTGCTTTGGTGCGGATGGAGGGACTCGAACCCCCACGGTCTCCCGCCAGAACCTAAATCTGGTGCGTCTACCAATTTCGCCACATCCGCTCAAACTTACAAGCTAATAACCTTATACAAGCGGCGTCTCTATACCATTAATTACGGGAAAAAAGCAAACAAATATATTAAAAAAAACAAAATCTATGCTTTTCATACATAACTGCTTACGCTAAAAGTCAATTATGTTAAAGACATTCGATATCCCAATTCATATCATCGGTGGCGGTCTTGCGGGGTGTGAAGCAAGCTGGCAAATCGCTCAATCAGGAATTCCTGTTGTTTTGCATGAAATGCGACCCGAAAAAAAATCAGATGCCCATAAAACCGATAATTTGGCAGAACTGGTTTGTTCAAATTCATTTCGTTGCGATGATTCATTAACAAATGCCGTAGGGCTTTTACATGCTGAAATGCGATTAGCGAAATCGTTAATTATGAAAGCTGCTGATGCCAACAAAGTTCCCGCAGGTAGTGCCCTTGCTGTTGACCGTGATGGATTTTCAAAAACCGTTACAACAGCAATCGAAAACCATCCTCTTATAACAATCAAACGTGAAGAAGTTCAAAAAATTCCTAAAGCTTGGAAACATGTTGTCATTGCAACGGGTCCCCTTACATCACCTGCACTTGCTCAAGAATTACAAGCAATAACCGGTATAAAAGCTCTTTCTTTTTTTGATGCGATTGCACCTATTATCCATACCGATAGTATTGATATCAACATTTGTTGGTATCAGTCTCGCTATGATAAAATTGGTCCTGAGGGAACTGGAAAAGATTATCTTAATTGTCCCCTCAACAAAGAACAATATAAAACATTCGTTGAAGCATTAAAAAATGCTGAAAAAACAGAGTTTCGTGACTTTGAAAAAACGCCCTATTTTGATGGATGCCTCCCCATTGAAATTATGGCTGAGCGCGGACTTGAAACGTTAAGACACGGTCCTATGAAACCTATGGGCTTAACCAATGCCCATAACCCTACAGTTAAACCCTATGCTGTCGTTCAATTACGCCAAGATAATAAACTTGGAACGCTTTACAATATGGTCGGCTTTCAAACAAAACTGAAATATGGTGAACAAATTCGCATTTTTAGAATGATTCCCGGTCTTGAAAAAGCAGAGTTTGCGCGTCTTGGTGGTCTTCACCGCAATACCTACCTCAACTCGCCAATTATTCTTGATCAAACCCTTCGTTTAAAACAAAAAAAACAACTACGCTTTGCAGGGCAAATTACCGGATGTGAAGGTTATGTAGAATCAGCGGCAATAGGGCTTCTTGCTGGACGTTTTGCTGCTGCCGAATATCATCATATTTCCCCTTGCCTACCCCCACAAACGACAGCATTCGGAGCCCTTTTGAATCATATTACAGGGGGACACATCATAGATGAAAAAGCAGAAACACAGTCCTTTCAGCCAATGAATATCAATTTCGGACTCTTTCCCCCTATTGCTTCTATTAGACATTCAGGAAAACGCCTAGCAAGTAAAGAAAAAAAATTAGTAAAAAAACAAGCCATCATAGCAAGAGCTCTCAATGATTGTACTCAGTGGTTAGCAGATAAAGAATCAAAGAGTTCCTTATAAAAAACACACGATTCGCCTCTCATCTACTGAATAGATCTTTATGACTCTCGTGAAAAAATCATTCTAAAGCCTTTTAAAGACTGTCTCCCCCAATCAATAAATACTACTCTACGTTTCATCATTTATTTAATTATTTAGGTGCTTGTAAAATAACTTTTGGCTATAAAAGACCTTTACCGCTATCAACAATTTAATATGATTTAATGACTAAAAATAAAATAATTATATCAATATATTATGAATAATAAAAATTTAAATAGATGGAAAATAAACAAGCAATACTGTATTATCTCTATTAATATTTTTTATATTACGTAATATACATTATTTTATAAGAGTAATTTTTCTGTTTTTTAACTTCCTTCATCAAAATTTGTGTTATTCTCTCACTTTAACTCTTGTGTGATGAAGAAAAAACGCTCGCTTGCATATCACAAGTGAAATCTGAATATCATAAGATTCTTTCATTTCAGAATCTCTTATAATAAATCAATAAAACTTATCCTCTTGGTGCGTCACAAGCAAGGTTGGCGTATAAGTAAAAGAATAAAACTATTCCTTATGCACTCATCTCAGATGTTGAGGGCTAATCGCAACATTATAGGAACTGAGAAAAACAGTACGGTGGCACCAACATGCACTTTTATTAAGCGTAAATGGTGGTATATAATAACTTTTATAGACTTTACAGAGTTTTTTGCCTCATACTATTTACGGATCTTGTTTTGAAATAAATACCGTAACACTTCAGCGTAATAAAAGTTAACATTACATTTTATAAGCCACACCGGTACTGCACTAATACAGTGCAATATTTTACTGAAAAGGCTAAAAAATATATTTTAAGCTGACAGTATTTTATACAACACTTAAAATTATTTTCAAAAATACAAGTAATACATGAAAATAAAAAATACCGCAAAAATCTCAACGTGTTATATGAAAAATGGGCATAATACATGTGCTAAAAAAAACCCGCTTATAAATAAATCGGGTTTTTTTATGTAGCTTAAATTATTTTTTATTAACTGCTTCTTTAAGGCTTTTTCCTGCAGAAAATTTAGGTACAGAACGTGCTGGAATATCGATTTCAGCACCAGTTGAAGGATTACGCCCCTTTGTTGCAGCACGATGAGAAACTTCAAAAGAGCCAAAACCTGGAAGACGAACATCTCCCCCTGAAGCCAAAGCTTCTGTTACAGAAGCCATAAAAGCATCAACAACAGCACCAGCTTGCGCTTTCGAAACACCTGCCTTTTCAGCAACGGAGCTAACCAATTCACTTTTATTCATAAAATATTTCCTTTCCCTATATTACCTGACAACATGACTTAATCATGTTATTGATCAGTTTATTGAAAAGTACAGCAAACAGAAGTCTTATTTTTATCCAAAACATTGTTTTTTTAGCAATAATCACAGTTATTCACGGAATTTTTCACTTTTTCCAACAAAAAACAGAACAATAACCTCAACAACGCCTTCTGCCACCTAAAAAATGCCGTTATAAATGAGATAAGTGAATCAGTGCGCAATCTGTATTCCTTCACTATCACTGCCCTCTGACCGGATTGGGACAGCCACCGTAGAGGGTTCTTTCCATTCAATAGTGTCTGGAAAACGAACCAAAGCGTGTTTCAAAACTTCACTCACATGATTTACCGGAATAATTTCCATATTATTTTTGACATCGTCAGGAATATCAACCAAATCTTTTGCGTTTTCTTCAGGAATAAGTACCTTTTTTATCCCTCCTCGAAGAGCTGCTAGGAGTTTTTCTTTTAATCCACCAATTGGTAAAACGCGTCCACGTAAAGTAATTTCACCAGTCATTGCAATATCTTTATGCACAGCTACTCCTGTAAGAACCGAAACAATTGCTGTCACCATTGCAATCCCAGCAGATGGGCCATCTTTTGGCGTAGCACCCTCTGGAACATGAACATGGATATCGCGTTTTTCAAAAAGTGGAGGTTCAATACCAAAATCAACAGCACGAGAACGTACATAAGATGCTGCCGCTGAAATGGATTCCTTCATAATATCACGTAAATTTCCAGTTACAGTCATCTTACCTTTGCCGGGCATCATAACTCCTTCAATGGTCAATAACTCTCCACCGACTTCTGTCCACGCAAGGCCTGTCACAACACCAATTTGATTTTCTCCTTCAATCTGATTGTAATGATAACGTTTAACACCCAAGAAATCATGAATATTACTTTCTGTAACTTTTACAGATTTTTGATGCGTTTTGAGAATTTTTGTAACAGATTTGCGGGAAATTTTCATGAGTTCACGCTCAAGGTTACGAACGCCTGCCTCACGTGTATAAAACTGAATAATTGACCTTAGTGCTCCATCAGAAATACTGAGTTCTTTTTTAGACAAACAGTGATCTTTTAGTGCCTTTGGTAAAAGATGCTGTTTAACAATTTCCATTTTCTCACATTCAGTATAACCAGCAATACGAATAATTTCCATACGATCCATTAACGGACCTGGAATATTAAGCGTATTGGCAGTTGTGATAAACATGACATCAGAAAGATCATATTCAACTTCCAAATAGTGATCAATGAATGTACTGTTTTGTTCAGGATCAAGAACTTCTAATAAAGCGGATGAAGGATCTCCACGAAAATCTTGTCCCATTTTATCAATTTCATCAAGCAAGAAAAGCGGATTAGATTTTTTTGCTTTTTTCATAGACTGGATAATTTTTCCAGGCATCGAACCAATATATGTTCGGCGATGTCCGCGAATTTCTGCTTCATCCCGCACGCCTCCCAATGAGATACGAACATACTCACGTCCCGTCGCCTTTGCAATAGAGCGCGCTAATGATGTTTTCCCTACACCAGGAGGACCTAACAAACAAATAATAGGACCTTTTATCTTTGACGCGCGACTTTGTACAGCCAAATATTCAATAATTCGCTCCTTAACCTTTTCAAGACCGAAATGCTCATTATTCATGACCTTTTCAGCAAAATCTAAATTGTTTTTAATCTTAGATTTTTTACCCCAAGGCATTGCTAATAACCAATCAAGATAGTTACGGACAACTGTCGCTTCTGCAGACATAGGAGACATATTCCGTAATTTTCTCAATTCTGCCCCAGCTTTTTCCTGTGCTTCCTTGGATAGTTTTGTATTCTTGATACGTTCTTCTAATTCAGAGAGTTCATCTCGGCTATCATCACCTGCCCCTAACTCTTTTTGAATAGCCTTCATCTGCTCATTGAGATAATATTCTCGTTGGTTTTTTTCCATTTGCCGTTTAACATGCGAACGAATACGTTTTTCAACCTGCAAAACAGAAATTTCTCCTTCCATGAAGGACAGAACACGTTCAAGACGGGCCCGTACAGGTAAGAGCTCTAGTATTTCCTGTTTTTCTGCAAGTTTAATCATCAAATGAGAAGCAATCGTATCGGCAAGCTTAGAAGGATTATCAATCTGACCAATCGCATTAACAACTTCAGGAGAGATTTTTTTATTAAGCTTTACATAGTTTTCAAAATAAGCAATCACTGACCTTGAAAGAGCTTCAATCTCAACATCACTCTCTCTAGATTCTTCTGTAACAGTCGCATATGCCTGATGATAACCTTCACTTAAAGCAAATTGACTAATTTTTGCACGTGCAGTTCCTTCAACCAAAACCTTTACAGTACCATCAGGAAGCTTTAAAAGTTGAAGAATATTAGCAAATGTACCAATATGATAAATATCCTCTGATTTTGGATCATCATCAGAAGCATTTTTTTGTGTCACCAAGAGTATTTGCTTGTCAACCGCCATCGTTTCTTCAAGAGCACGAATTGATTTTTCGCGCCCCACAAAAAGTGGAACAATCATATGGGGGAAGACAACAATATCACGAAGAGGTAAAACAGCATAAACCCCATCTCTTACTTCATCTGTCTTTTCATCAATATATTGCATAACTCTCCTTTCTGGAGCCTATGAGCTATCTACAACAACTAGCTCACCTTTAGAAAACCTCAGCTCTTCACAATACATGAAGTGGTAATTACTAATACATAAATCAAGCATTATAATGATATTATTATAAACACCCATCAAATACTGTTTATTACCACCTTTCATATTGTGCTTAGCACAATATCATGCTGATACATTTTCTTTATCTTCTGCACGTTCTGAGTAAATATAAAGAGGACGCGCTTTCCCATCAACGACATCACTCGAAATAACCACTTTTTGAACGCCTTCAAGAGCCGGTAGCTCAAACATCGTCTCAAGAAGGATCTTCTCCATAATAGAACGTAAACCACGAGCACCAGTTTTACGTTCAATTGCTTTCTTCGCAATAACACGTAAAGCATCTTCATGAAATGATAACTCGACATTCTCCATTTCAAAAAGACGCTGATATTGCTTTACTAAAGCATTTTTAGGTTGTGATAAAATTTGCATGAGGGCGTTAACATCTAAATCCTCTAAGGTAGCGACTATAGGAAGGCGCCCAATAAATTCTGGTATTAAACCAAATTTTATAAGATCTTCAGGCTCTAAATCACGAAAAATTTCACCGACACAACGCTCATCAGGAGCCTTAACGGTCGCAGAAAAACCAATAGAAGTTTTTTCACCACGCCCTGAAATAATCCGTTCTAAACCAGCAAAAGCTCCCCCACAAATGAATAAGATGTTTGTGGTGTCAACCTGAAGAAACTCTTGTTGCGGATGCTTACGTCCACCTTGAGGAGGAACAGAAGCAATCGTTCCTTCCATAATTTTTAATAACGCTTGCTGAACTCCTTCCCCCGAAACATCTCTTGTAATAGAAGGATTGTCTGCTTTACGAGAAATCTTATCGACCTCATCAATATAAACAATGCCACGTTGTGCACGTTCAACATTATAGTCAGCAGCTTGAAGAAGTTTCAAAATAATATTTTCTACATCCTCACCTACATAGCCTGCTTCCGTCAAAGTGGTCGCATCCGCCATCGTAAAAGGCACATCAATAATACGTGCTAATGTTTGTGCAAGATAAGTTTTACCACAGCCCGTTGGACCAACAAGAAGAATATTTGATTTAGCCAACTCAATATCATTGCTTTTAGACTGATGCGCCAACCGTTTATAATGATTATGAACAGCAACAGAAAGAACACGCTTTGCATGCTGCTGACCAATAACATAATCATCAAGAACTGTTATAATTTCCTGTGGCGTAGGAACACCATCACGCACCTTAACCCCAGAAGACTTATTTTCTTCCCGAATAATATCCATGCAAAGCTCTACACATTCATCACAGATAAATACAGTAGGCCCCGCAATGAGCTTACGCACCTCATGCTGACTCTTGCCGCAGAACGAGCAATAGAGAGTATTTTTTGATTCGTTCCCGCTATTGCTAATTTTGCTCATTTTTCTTTCCTTTCACCACGATATATGAATACTTTGCCTTTCCAAAGGAAGCTTTTCATCATGAAAACTAAAAGACATATAGAAAACCATGCATGTCTCAATATTTTTAGGTGTTTCTCTTATTTTGCGATATTTTTTATAAAACTCTGTGATTTAAAGTAGCTGTTTTTTCTATAAAAATTCTTAATCTTTTTCTTCTTTTTCAGTTTCTGCACGATATTGTATAACATCATCAACTAAGCCAAACGCTTTGGCTTCTTCTGCTGTCATAAAATGATCGCGATCGAGAGTTCTCTCAATAATCTCATAATCTTGACCTGTATGTTGAACATAAATTTCATTTAAACGCCGTTTCATCTTTATAATGTCTTGCGCATGTCGCTCAATATCTGAAGCTTGACCCTGAAAACCACCAGATGGTTGATGCACCATAATACGTGCGTTTGGCAATGTAAAACGATGACCTTTTGCTCCAGCTGTTAACAATAAAGACCCCATAGATGCCGCCTGCCCCATGCAAAGCGTAGAAACAGGAGGGCGAATAAACTGCATAGTATCATAAATAGCCATACCAGATGTTACGACACCACCTGGAGAATTAATATAAAGACTAATTTCTTTTTTAGGATTTTCCGCTTCCAAGAAAAGCAATTGTGCACAAACAAGCATTGCCATACCATCTTCGACAGGACCATTAATAAAAATAATCCGCTCCTTTAAAAGACGGGAAAAAATATCATAGGCCCGTTCACCACGATTGGTTTGTTCAATAACCATAGGAACAAGGCTTAATGCTGTTTTCATTGGATCACTCATATTTCTACTTTCCGTTCATATAACAACCGCTCTTTACACATTCAATGTTTTTATCCATACGTTAACATTACTCTCTTGTGCAAGCTACAATCAAGAGCTGTTTAAGATAGATTAAAATCCCAATAGTTAAAATAGCAATAATAACTCTACTTAAACAAATGATGAACATCAGGAATGCGAGATACCGCCCAATGGTAAAAACTTCCTTCCCGAGGTCTTTTCGTGGTCTTTGTCTTTCTGTGAATATGAAAGCCTATCAAGCGTGAATCTGTAAGCGGCTTTACGCCAAAAGCTGGTTCAAAAATACGTTCAGCTTTTCGCCCAGTCCAATAATAAAAAGTTTCCTTTTCCTTTGCTTCATGAAAAAAACCATATCGTTTTGCTAATCGCGAAATACCATCATTGCCAAATATCGTAACGCCAAGACTTCCCGGCAAAATCGGCATTTTTTTCCTCTTTAACCAGAACGGTCTCCAAACACGACGCTTAAACCCAAGCCAATGAGGAATAATTTCTGTGCCTGCCCAATAATCTTCAAATACTTTTATAATAGGGTTATTAGGCGGAAAATAAAGTGCAGAAACGCCTACTCTTGTATTATTTTCTCTTGCTAACCAAACCTTATCCGCATCTGGATGAAATTGTTTAACAAGGTAAACATCTGTATCTAACCAAACACCTTGTTGATATTTCATCAGCATAACACGAAAAAAATCCGAAAACTGAACAATTGTACACCCTGGTTTATCATCAGAAAAAGCGGGATCAAGGCGATAAATTGCTGAGCGTGGTAAAATTGATTCGGCTTCATGCAACTCAACACCGGCAGGAAGATTATCTATTTTTTTATCATAACTAAAAAGCTTAACGCGCTGTCCAGTTTTAACCATTGAGGACAAACAAAGCCTATCCACCAATCTTAATTGTCCACTATACCAAAAAGTACAAATATCCATAGATAATATATCAAAAATATTCTAAACTTACGCGAAAGAGTTGTTCAACATCACGAACCCTATCAGCAAGAGCAAAAATCACTATTCTATCACCAGATAAAATGCGCGTATCTGCCGAAAGCTGTATTATTGTCTTATTGCGATAAATTGCACCAATTCTCAAACCATCTGATAAATTGAGCTCTGATAATGACTTACCAACCAATGAAGATGTTTGCATCACTTCAGCTTCAATAATTTCTGCTCGGCCATTAAAAACTGAATGAACAGAACGAATACGTCCACGGCGCATTTGTTGCAAAATTCTCGATATTGTAACGCTATGGGGATTAAGATATGCATCCACACCAACAGCACGACTAAATTCTTGATAGGCAACATTATTAATCAATACCATATTGGCTTTGCAGCCCAATCTTTTAGCAATAATAGCGCTTAAGAGATTAACCTGATCTTGATTGGTCAATGTAATCATTAAATCGGACTGATCAATTCCCGCATCTTGAAGAATCACTGGATCTAACACGTTACCGTATAAAACTGTTGTTTTTTCAAGCTGATCAGCAATCGTGAGAGCTCTTTCTCTATGCGATTCTATAATCTTCAATTTTAATTTATGGAAACGCTTTTCAATAGCCTGTGCAACATAAAGGCCAATGTGACCGCCTCCTGCAATAATCATGCGGTGGGCATCTTGTTCTTTATGACCAAAAAGCCCAACAGCACGGCGCATTTGATCACGAGCAACAACAAGATAGGTTATATCACCAACGCGTAATTGCGTTTCTGAATGTGCAACCAATAATTCCGCGCCACGTTTAATAGCGGTAACCGTCGTATGAAGATCTGGAAAAAGCTCTGTTAATTGACGCAAAGGTGTATTAATAACTGGGCAATCTTCCATGCATTCCAAGGCTAGCGCAACAACATCATCATTACAAAAATAAAGAACATCTATTGCACCAGGTAAAGCAATACGGCGCAAAACCATTTCCCCAACTTCAACTTCTGGCGAAATAACCACATCAATGGGAATATTCTCTCTGGAAAAAAGCGTCTTATAACGTGGCTCTAAATAAGATTGTGAACGAATACGAGCAATTTTTGTGGGCACATTAAATAATGAATGTGCTACTTGACAAGCTACCATATTGACTTCATCAAACAAAGTGACAGCAATCAACATATCAGCTTTGTCTGCATCTGCAGCCAAAAGAACTTCAGGACGTGAACCGTGACCAACAAAACCTCTCACATCCAATGTATCGCGAATCTTTTCAATTAATCTCGTTTCAATATCAATAACAGTAACATCGTGATTTTCAGCAGCAAGACGCTCTGCTATCCCATAACCAACCTGTCCTGCTCCGCAAATAATAACACGCATCGCTTTAAGAAACTCCAAGCGCTTTAAGTTTACGGTGCAAAGCTGAACGCTCCATGCCTATAAATTCAGCAGTACGTGATATATTTCCACCCAAACGCCCAATCTGTGCCACTAAATATCTCTTTTCAAACAATTCTCGTGCTTCACGTAACGGCAAATCCATTATACTTTCATCTGAATCCATTTGAAGACGTGGCAAAGAATCACTTACTTCACTGGGAAGAAAGTCCGCTGTTATAGGACCATCACCATCCCGCACAAGAATAAGAAGACGCTCAATATTATTACGTAATTGCCGCACATTACCCGGCCAAGCATGCGTTTGCAAAATAGCAATCACATCATCACTGATTGCACGCGGTTTAATCCCAACCTGCTGTGATATTGTTTTTACAAAATGATGTACAAGTTCTGGAATATCTTCACGACGCGCTGAAAGGGGCGGAACAGCAATAGGAACAACCGAAAGACGGTGGAAAAGATCTTCTCTAAAGCGCCCATCGGAAATGAGGTTTTCAAGATTTTGCGCTGTCGAAGAAATAATACGGACATCCACCTTAACACGTTTTGTGCCGCCAACTCTTTCAAATGTCTGCCCCGTTAACACCCGAAGAATCTTACCTTGAGTCTCACGTGGCATGTCAGCAATTTCATCAAGATATAATATACCGCCATGAGCTTCCTCTAAGGCACCGATCTTGCGCTCTCTTCCTTCCATTTCACTGCCAAACAGCTCTATTTCCATTCTTTCCGGAGTAATCGTTGCAGCATTTATTGTAACAAATGGCCCATTCGAACGCGTTGAGAGCGCATGAATAGTTCGTGCAACAGTCTCTTTTCCTGCCCCTGAAGGACCTGTTATCATGACGCGACTATTGGTTGGTGCTACTTTTTCTATGATTTGACGCAAATTTTTTACAACTGTCGATTTTCCGAGTAACTCTAATGTCTCGTTCGAACGCTTTCGCAATTCTAAAAGCTCACGTTTTAAATTTGAGTTTTCAAGTGTTCTCTCTGCAACCAATACAAGTCTATCAGCTTTAAAAGGTTTTTCAATGAAATCATATGCCCCTCGCTTTATAGCGGAAACAGCCGTCTCAATATTACCATGACCAGAGATCATAACGACCGGAAGAGCCGGATATTGCGTTTTAATTTCATCAAGCAATGCTAAACCATCAAGACGACTACCCTGTAGCCAAATATCCAAAAAAATGAGCTTTGGAATACGCTCACTAATTTGAGCCAATGCTTCATCAGAGTTACAAGCAACACGCGTTTCATAACCTTCATCATCTAAAATACCAGCAACAAGCTCACGAATATCTGCTTCATCATCAACAATCAAGATATCTGATACCATACTATTCCCCTATCTTATGATTTATGGCTTGTATAACACTACCCTGCTTACCCCCATCCGCCGGAAATATCAAACGGATCATTGCTCCCCGACCTTCATAAAAACTTTCCGGTGCATCATGAAGCTCCATGGAACCGCCGTGATCCTCAATAACTTTACGCACAATGGCTAACCCAAGCCCTGTTCCTTTTTCCCGCGTTGTTATATAGGGCTCTAATAACTTTTGTCTTTGCTCTTTAGGAAGTCCTTTCCCATTATCAACAACATCCACAACCACCCATTCCTCTTGACGATAAGAACGGACAAGAATATGACCATGAATATTTTCCTCTCGCATAACTGAATCTATGGATTCGCTCGCGTTTTTGATAACATTGCAAAAAGCTTGTACAATGAGACGGTTATCAAATGCACCCATAAGTGGTAGACTTCCTAAATCTTGCTCAAAATGAATATCATGTCGTGTCACTTCTATCAAGAAACATGCTTCGCGCAACAATTCTCGTATATCTAAAATATGCATTTGTGGTTTGGGCATACGTGCAAAAGAGGAAAACTCATCAACCATACGCCCAATATCTCCAACCTGTCGAATAATTGTCTCAATACACCGCTCAAAAACCTCTCTATCTTGTGTAATAACTTTGTTATAACGTTTACGAATGCGTTCAGCGGATAACTGAATAGGTGTGAGGGGATTTTTTATTTCGTGTGCAATACGCCGTGCGATATCCGCCCACGCCGCTGTACGTTGCGCTGCAACAAGGTCTGTAATATCATCAATTGTTAGAACCCAAGATTGCCCCTGTCCATCATCCTCTTCCATCGTAACTTGGACATTACAGACACGCTCTTTTCCTGCAACGTTTAAAGTAACCTGCTCACGATGATTTTTACGATCCAATGAACGTGCAAACTGAAAAACCTGCCAAATTTCAGCACTTAAAGATAAAAGACTTTGTCCAACAACGTGTTCAGAGCGAATATCAAACATCGCTTCAATAGATCGATTAATAATTGTAATATCACCATTATCATCTATACCTGCTACTCCTGCTGTTACACCCGATAACACTGCTTCAGAAAAACGCCGTCTCTCATCAATTTGATCACGCACTGCAATCAACTCATTGCGCCGACTTTTCAATTCACTGACCATGTAATTAAAAGTTTTGGATAATTGCCCAATATCTCCATCCTTCGCGCGTACCGGCACAAAAATTTCCATATTTCCAGTAGCAACATCATCAGCAGCACTAATGAGAAGACGAATAGGACGTACTAAGCGATCAGCGACAGCAATAGCAGCCCAAATAGCCGATAAGAATAAACTAAAAAAAAGGCATAAATAAAGCATACCAAATGCAATTTGCGTCAGCAGGCGATTTTCATTTAAATCACGATAACGATCTGTATTGACTTCTGTTAAACGCAAAGCAGATAAAACACCTTTATCAACGTCACGCACCAAATATAGAAATGTGTTTGGAATGTTGGTAAATTTTAAAATAATACCAAAATAATCATGCACGCCTGGTTGAAAAGAAAAAGGCCTCGCACTGGTTGCACGTTCAATAAGATTGGAAGGAGGAATTGGCAGTTTATCTTCATCACCAAGAGCACTCGATATAAAAATAGCTCCGCTAGAACTTAACAAAAATGCGCCACGCAAATTGCGTCCTATAGCATGACGCGTCAATTGCATCCTATATTCAGCTGGATTACGTTCTAAGAGTTTTTTGTTATCAAGTGCAAATGCCATCGCGTAGGATAAATTTTTTAAATTTTGAAGCATTTCATCTGCATAAGCATTTGCTAAATCAATAGAAGAGCCCACAATTTGCCGTGTTGTTGTATCAAACCATCGATCAAGTCCCAAATTTAGTGCTGGACCCGATACAAGAGCTACAGCAACAGCCGGCATTGTCGCAACAAGTGCAAACAATGAAATAAGGCGCACATGAAGACGCGATCCTGCACGCCTTGAACGCCAAGCACGAATGATCGGAATCATCTCATAAAAAACGATGACAATAAGCCCTAAAACCCAAAAACTATTAATCCCTATAAGAATAAGGGTTACTGTTCTACTGGGAACAACAGGGGTTAATCCAATAAGAATAATAAATGAAACAGAGGCCGTAAGTAAAGCCAATACAATAATTGTAATCCCTAAAAAAATATATACCTTACTTAAACGATACAACTCATCGTTATAAGTATTTTTATCTATGTCTTGAAGATTCGTCACAGATGTTATATTCGTCATGAGCTTACATACCCTTATCCCATTATTCTCATATAACCTTTTGTAGCAAAAATTGACAATACTAATACTACATTTAAAATAGGGCAAATATAGTCAATGAGAAAGAACTTCTACATTTTGCAAAATATCTTAAAATAAACTGTATTCGACGATACTTTACGAAGGAAATGAGATGCGATTAACAAAACAAACAAATTATGCTCTTCGAATGCTCATGTATTGTGCAGATAATCAGGGAACTCTTAGTCGTGTTCCAGAAATTGCTAAAGCATATGCCGTTTCAGAACTTTTTTTATTTAAAATCCTTCAGCTGCTTGTTCAAGCAGGTTTTATACAAACAGTGCGTGGACGCAATGGTGGAGTTAGATTGGCGAAACCCGCAGCAGAGATTTCAGTCGCTGATGTTGTGAAAGTAACAGAAGACAACTTTTCCCTAGCAGAATGTTTCGATACTGCAGAACCAACTTGCCCCTTGATCGATTTTTGTGGTTTAAATACCGCACTTCAAAAAGCATTAAATGCTTTTTTTGAGGTGTTATCCGTGATATCCCTTGCTGATCTACAACAACCATCCTTTCAAAATCATTTTAAAATTAATGACAAAAAGGCAAACTAAATTATAATACAAGGAGATTAGGTATTTCTATTGCAGCAATAATATTAGCCGCTGGACGTGGTGAAAGAGCAGGATCTCCCCATGAAATTCCAAAACAATATCGGCTTCTAGGACAAAAGCCGGTTATTTATCATACCGTGCATTGTTTTTTGCAGCATCCAGCTATCACAACAATTATCCTTGTTATTCATCCAGAAGATCGTCAAATCTGTGAACAAGCTATTGGTGATTTTAAAGAGCGCCTTATTATCGTTGAAGGAGGCAATACACGTCAAATCTCTACCTTAAATGGACTTCAGGCACTCAAAAAATTCAATCTCCAATATGTGCATATTCATGATGGTGCACGCCCCTTTATCGAAAACAAGCTTCTTGATAACATTCACAATACAATCACGCCTCAAGAAGGTGTTCTTCCTGTTCTTCCCATCTCTGATACCCTTAAACGTGTAAATAATCAGCATGTTTTAGAAACAATTCCCCGTACCCATCTTTATAGTGCACAAACTCCACAGTGTTTTCCCTTTGAACATATCTTAGCGGCCCATAAGCAAGCAAAACAAGCTTGCAAAAAAGAATTCACTGACGATTCTGCGATTGCCGAATGGTTTGGAATTCCTATGCGTACCGTTCCTGGGGATCCTAACAACATAAAAATTACATGGCATGAAGATTTTAATACCGCACATTTATATCTCCAAAAGAAAATGCAAATGTTTCCTGATATCCGCACCGGCAATGGTTATGATGTTCACTCTTTCGAGGATGGTGATTTTCTTATTTTATGTGGTATAAAAATCCCTTTTCATAAAAAATTAAATGGACACTCCGATGCGGATGTTGCTCTTCATGCGCTAACAGATGCCCTGCTCGCTACGCGAGGTGCTGGAGATATTGGCACACATTTTCCTCCCTCTGATCCTCAATGGAAAAATGCATCATCAGAAATTTTTCTCCGTCATGCTCTTGATATTCTAAAACAAGCAAGTGGTCGTATCGCCAATGTTGATATCACAATTATTGCTGAAAATCCTAAAATTGGTCCCTATCGTCATGCTATGACAGAAAATCTTATGACAATACTTTCAATAACACCTGATCGAATCTCTATCAAAGCAACAACAAATGAAAGGCTTGGATTTATTGGTCGCGGTGAAGGAATTGCTGCTCTTGCAACAGCGAGCGTTCTTTATTCAGGAGAACTTCCCCAATGACATATCTTTGTGAAAAACAAGCACATGAAATCCTTAATATCTTTCGCCAAAAAGGTTTGCTGTTAACAACTGTAGAGTCTTGTACAGGAGGACTCATTGCTGCAAGCCTCACAAATATTGCAGGCTCGTCAGATGTTCTCGATTGTGGATTTGTTGTTTATTCAAATGAATCTAAAACACGCCTTGTTGGCGTTTGTGCTGAACTTATAAGAACCTATGGCGCCGTTTCAAAAGAAGTTGCTCTTGCAATGGCTGAGGGTGGATTAAAACATTCACAAGCTGACATTGCAGTCTCTGTAACAGGAATTGCTGGTCCAGGAGGAGCAAGTCTTGATAAACCTGTAGGACTTGTGCATTGCGCAGTTGCTTACAAAAATCATAAAACTCTGCACAAAGAAATGCACTTTGGTCATCTTAACCGCAATGCTATCCGCCATGCAACTGTTGAAAATGTTTTTAAAATGATTCTGGAATTGCTTCACTGAATTCCCCGTACTAATTTCAAAGCTCTCTATTCCACATTGAGTCTATAATTGTCAACATCTTGAAAAAATGATTTATTGCACCACAACTTTAAGTTGAATTAATCAAATTTATTCACTTGCACGCCATAAGAAAAAAACTGTATAAATAAAATGATTAAAGAAAGGGATACTTGTACCTCTCTCAAATGCTAAGAGCTCGCGCAACATCTTGAGAGATGGCAAATAAATGGTGCAGGCTGACTTTTTCATAAGTGTAAAGATGTTGATTTATATACTTTTACGAGTATCTATACTATTTATTATGAAATGGGTATGACGCAAGCATGTCCTATTTGGGCGTTTTGTTTGGATATGCCTCTATTAAAAAAGAGAAACAAAAGCGTGAAGCTGTGCATCATCTTCATCATTTAAAATGATATTCCTTTAATATGCTTTTCAAAGCTGAAAAAGATGAATGAAAACAAATAGTAAAGATGGAAACTAGTTTTCACCTTCACGCTGTTATAAGCAATACGTATTGTTAAAAAATAACAGAATAGACTATGTTATCGTAGAGCCATAAATCTGATGCGCACGCTTCTCAAAAGCGTCGGTGAATTTACGAAACGCAATATCAAACATTGAGCCCATTACTAATCCAAGCGTTTTACTTTTAAATTCATAATCAATAAAAAACTCTACATTACATGCATTGGTATTTTCAATATCATGAAAGGACCAACGATTTTCAAGATATTTGAATGGACCATCAATATATTTAACTTCTATAAGATTTTTTTCCGGCTGAAGAAATACTTGAGTCGTAAAAGTTTCACGGATAATCTTATAGCCAACGGTCATATCCGCAAGAAGCAATATTTTTTTCCCATACTCTTTTCGAGAACGTACTATCAAAGACTCACACATTGGTAAAAATTCAGGATAACGCTCAATATCTGAAACCAGCTCAAACATTTCACTGGCACTATGGGTGATCTGCCGATGTATTGTAAAAATCGGCATAATTATCTCTGTAAGGAAAATTTTTCATCACGCGCTTTTTGCAAAATAGCAAAATCATCTCCAGCATGATGAGATGAACGCGTCAGAGGATTGGAGGCCATAT
Organism: Bartonella sp. MF74HXZ; assembly: GCF_042194445.1. Lineage (NCBI taxonomy): Bacteria > Pseudomonadati > Pseudomonadota > Alphaproteobacteria > Hyphomicrobiales > Bartonellaceae > Bartonella > Bartonella sp. MF74HXZ. The sequence continues at coordinate 24,629 of NZ_JBHIMW010000001.1, forward strand.
GTAAAAATCCTTTTACTTTACCAATCTTGGCAAAAGACTCAAATTCTTCAGGAGGCACAAAACGAACAACTGGATGATGTTTTCGTGTAGGCTGCAAATATTGTCCAATCGTCATAAAGTCAACATCAGCAGAGCGCAAATCATCCATCAATTGCAAAATTTCATTTCGTTCCTCACCAAGACCAACCATAATTCCCGATTTTGTAAAAATTGTTGGATCAAGTTCTTTAACGCGTTGTAATAAACGAATTGAATGAAAATAACGTGCCCCTGGACGAACCTTCAAATATTTAGAAGGAACTGTTTCTAAATTATGATTAAAAACATCAGGCTTAGCAGCAACAACAACTTCTAAAGCGCCATCCTTATGACGAAAATCAGGTGTCAGAACTTCAATTGTTGTTTTAGGAGTTTTTTGACGAATCGCATAAATAACTTTTGCAAAATGCTCAGCACCACCATCAGCAAGATCATCACGATCAACAGATGTAATGACAACATGTTTTAATTCCATCCGTGCAACAGCATCGGCTACACGTTCTGGCTCATTATCATCAACGGCAAGTGGAATACCTGTTGCAACGTTACAAAAAGCACAAGCACGCGTACATATTTCACCTAAAATCATAAAGCTAGCATGCCGCTGGCTCCAACATTCGCCAATATTAGGGCAACCAGCTTCTTCACATACAGTCACTAACTTATGCGTACGTACAATACCATGTGTTTCCTTATAAATCGGTGATGTTGGCGCTTTTACACGAATCCAATCTGGCTTTTTTTGAACGCTTGTATCAGGACGATGTGCCTTTTCAGGATGACGCAAACGTCTATTTGTAACTCTATCAACAACCGTAACCATTTAAGCCTTTGCCTTATAAATACGAAGTAACAATCAAAAATATAAAATCTTTCACACAATCCAGTCATCAAGCGTTTAAAACTTGACCATAAGCATCCAATACACTTTCTTTCATCATTTCCGATAAAGTCGGATGTGGAAAGACAGTATGCATTAATTCTTCTTCTGTTGTTTCAAGATTCATGGCAATAACAAAACCCTGTATCAATTCTGTTACCTCAGCCCCTACCATATGGGCCCCAAGAAGCTGTCCTGTTTTTTTATCAAAAATCGTTTTTACTAACCCCTGATCTTCACCCAAAGCAATCGCCTTGCCATTCGCAGCAAAAGAATAACGACCAATACGTATATCATAACCTGCTTCTTTTGCTGTAGCTTCTGAAAGCCCTACAGAGGCAACCTGTGGTGTACAATATGTACACCCTGGAATTTTTCTTTTATCAAGCGGATGAGCATTCTTTAAACCTGCAAGATGCTCAATACATATCACACCTTCTTCTTCTGCTTTATGTGCCAACATAGGAGGACCTGCTACATCACCAATAGCATAAATGCCTTCCACCCCCGTCCAACTCCATTCATCGGTTACAATGCACCCGCGATCGGTTTTTATTCCCAAAGCTTCTAAACCAAGATTCTCAATGTTACCTTGCACCCCAACAGCCGAAATCAACCGGTCAACAGTCATTGACTCTATTTTACCTTGAACATCAATATCTACAGTCACAGAATCAGAAGATTTTTCAACCTTTGTTACTTTTGCTTGACGAAAAATGCGTAAACCTTTTTTCTCTAACTGTTTACAAGCAAACGTTGAAATTTCAATATCTTCAGCAGGCATGATGTGGGGCATCATTTCAACAACAGTTACCTCAGCTCCCATATCACGATAAAAAGAGGCAAATTCAATGCCAATAGCCCCAGACCCTATAACCAAAAGCGATTTTGGCATTGCTGGCGGTATCATAGCTTCAAAATAAGTCCAAATGAGTTTTCCATCTGGCTCAATACCAGGAAGGACACGAGGACGTGCGCCCGTTGCAATAATGATATACTTTGCTTGATAAGTTCCCTCCCCTAACGTCCCTTTAGGGACTGGATTTTGCGGTTGCATAATCGGTTTGGAGGATGAAGAAACCATAATTTCCGCAGGATGGCTTCCCTTCGCTTCTTTGGTAAGCTTTGCTTCACCCCAGATAATATCAATTTTGTTTTTTTTCATTAAAAAATCAACGCCAGCATTTAAACGTGCTGAAACACCGCGTGAACGTGCTACAACATCTTTGATGTTTGCCTCAATTGAACCATTAATTTTTAGTCCATAATTTTTTGCATGCTCAGCAAAATGTTTCATTTCCGCTGAACGTAGAAGGGCCTTTGTTGGAATACATCCCCAATTTAAACAGATCCCTCCCAAATGTTCACGTTCAACAATCGCAGTCTTAAAGCCACATTGTGCTGCACGAATTGCGGTTACATATCCGCCTGGACCTGATCCAATCACAATTACATCATAAAGATTTGCCACAGTAATTCCTCCATGGATATATATAAAATGGGTATGCATTTTTTGAACTTAAGACTGCAAAACAACATCACAGAATTATCTTATGTCTTTTTCTTTAAGCTCCACGTAAATGCTTTACCCAAACCAGAAATAGCAATAACATTGCTCTTCAAACTCTTAAATTTGTTTTTATTCTCTTAACACACTCTCTCACAATTTACGTGAATAACTGTTAAACAGTTCAAACCAACATTGCTAATGGATTTTCAATCATCTTCTTAAAAGCCCGCGCGAGCTCTGCTGCTAAAGCACCATCGACAGCACGATGATCCGCAGAAATTGTAACTGACATAACTGTCGCAACAACTAATGCACCATTTTTAACAACGGCGCGTTGCTCCCCTGCACCAATCGCAAAAATCGTCGCATGCGGTGGATTAAGGATAGCCGAAAAACTTTTTATACCATACATCCCCATATTTGATACAGCTGTTGTTCCACCCTGATATTCTTCCATTTTTAACTTGCCCTCACGCGCACGCTTTGCAAAATCCTTCATCTCTTTGGAAATAAGTGATAACGGCTTTTCCTCTGCATGGCGAATAATCGGCGTAATTAATCCATTGGGAATAGAAACAGCAACCCCAACATCACAATGTTTATGATGAAGCATTCCGCCTTCAAGCCAAGAGACATTCGCATCAGGAACAGCTTTCAAAGAAAGTGCGACAGCTTTGATCACCATATCATTAACAGAAAGCTTATAAGTAGGCTGAGTTTCTTCCTGCCCCTTAATCATTGGTGCAGCAGCATTCAGTTGTGTACGCAGTGCTAATAGCGCATCAAGTTCACAATCTACCGTTACATAGAAATGTGGAACTCTCTGTTTTGATTCCATCAAACGTGTTGCGATTGTTTTACGCATATTATTATGGGGTGCGAAGGTGTATTCATCCTCTTTAAAGAGTTTCAGTATCTGTTTGTCAGAAGCACCTGTAGCTACTAGCTCCCCTATTTGCGATGAATAAGACACTTTAGACATATCACTACTCACAGCTTTTTCTACATCGCGCTTGATAATACGCCCATGCGGACCACTTCCAGAAATAAGGGATAAATCAAGTCCTTCCTGAGATGCTAATCGCCGCGCTAAGGGAGAGGCAAAAAGACGCGCTTCCTTTTTATCTTGCTGTATTAATTGCTGAGCTGATGATTCATGAGACATTTTTGTACCCTTTGAGTCCGTCTGTTTCAGAGTATCTGTCTGTTTTACGCCCTCTGGTTCTTGTCTTGTAGAAGAAGAGATTTCTTCTGAAACTTTTGCAGCTTCAGCTAAATCTTCACCTTCTTCTGCTAAAACAACAATTAAAGCATTTACTTTAACGCCTTGTGTTCCAGCAGGAACAACAATTTTGGCAACCCTACCTTCATCAGCGGCTTCGACTTCCATTGTCGCTTTATCCGTCTCAATTTCAGCAATAACATCACCAGAAGAGACCTTATCTCCCTCCTTAATATTCCATTTTGTTAAATTTCCCTCTTCCATCGTAGGGGAAAGTGCTGGCATTGTAATTTTAATGGGCATTATGCTTTCCTCCGTTATGCTCTGTATGTCACAGCCTTAACGGCCTCAATAATCTCAGCAGTATTAGGCAAAGCCAACTTCTCAAGATTAGCAGCATAAGGCATCGGAACATCTTTGCCAGAAATCGTAGCAATTGGCGCATCAAGATAATCAAAAGCCTGCTGCATAACACGCGTTGCTATTTCAGTTCCCACGGATGACTGAGGAAATCCCTCTTCAATCGTTACCAAACGACCTGTTTTTTTAACTGAAGAAAGAATTGTTGGAAGATCCATCGGGCGAATGGTTCGTAAATCAATCAATTCAACATCGATACCAAGTTGTTCAATTTCCGGCAACGCTTGAACGGCATAATGCATCCCAATTCCACACGTGACAATCGTCACATCTTGTCCAGACTTATGAATACGCGCCTTACCAATAGGCAAAACAAAATCATCCAGTTGAGGGACATCAAATTGATGCCCATACAAAATCTCATTTTCAAGAAAAATAACAGGATTATCATCACGAATAGCAGCTTTCAGCAAACCTTTTGCATCTGCAGCACTATAAGGCATGACAACTTTCAGACCCGGTACATGACTATACCATGCAGCATAACATTGAGAATGTTGAGCACCAACACGGGCAGCCGCACCATTGGGACCTCGGAAAACCATAGGAGCGGTCATTTGTCCACCAGACATATAACGTGTTTTTGCTGCTGAGTTAATAATTTGATCCATCGCCTGCATCGCAAAATTAAAGGTCATAAACTCAACAATGGGACGTAACCCTCCAAAAGCAGCCCCAACAGCCAACCCAGCAAAGCCGTGCTCTGTAATTGGGGTATCAATAACTCGGCGCTCTCCAAATTCTTCCAATAAACCCTGACTAACCTTATAGGCACCTTGATATTGCGCGACTTCTTCCCCCATGAGAAAAACCTTTTCATCACGCCGCATTTCTTCAGCCAAAGCCTGATTAAGCGCTTCACGAACTGTCATTGTAACCATTTGTGTTCCCGCTGGAATATCAAAATCAGGAGACGTATCAAAAGTAGGAACCTGCGGAACTGAGGAAGGCAGAGAAAGAGGAGATCCCTTAGTTTTTTGTGCTGTGTCCGTAGGTTGCGAAATATCCTCAGCACGCTCACCTTCTTCTAACAAAATCGCAATAACAGTGTTAACCTTTACACCTTCAGAACCTTCAGGCACAAAAATTTTACCAAGAGTACCTTCATCAACGGCCTCTACTTCCATTGTAGCCTTATCCGTTTCAATTTCAGCAATAACATCGCCAGAGCTAACCTTATCACCTTCTCTCTTGAGCCATTTAGACAGTTTACCTTCTTCCATAGTTGGTGAAAGCGCCGGCATCAAAATATCAATAGACATACTTGCTTCCCTCGCATCAAACTAAAATATCAGTATAGAGCTCAGAAGCATCTGGCTCTTGATCACTTTGTGCAAAATCTGCCGCATCAGCAACAATTGCACGAACCTCTTTCTCAATAGACTTTAAATCATCTTCGTTCGCCCAATTTTTCTTAAGAATCCGACTTTTTACTTGATCAATCGGATCGTGTTCCTCTTTTATTTTTTGGACTTCTTCCTTTGAACGATATTTTGCTGGATCAGACATGGAATGACCACGATAGCGATAGGTCTGCATATCAAGAATGATCGGTCCTTTACCTGAGCGTGCCCAAGAAATCGCTTCATCAGCAGCTCCTTTTACTGATCGAACATCCATACCGTCAACAACAATACCTGGAATTTCAAAAGAAAGACCACGTCGGGAAAAATCAGTTTCTGCAGATGCACGTGAAACTGACGTTCCCATAGCATACTGATTATTTTCAATAATATAAACAACAGGAAGCTTCCAAAGTGAAGCCATATTAAAACTTTCGTAAACCTGCCCCTGATTTGCGGCACCATCACCAAAATAAACCAATGTCACATTATCTTTACCAAGGTACTGATTCGAAAATGCCAAACCTGAACCAATTGGAACCTGCGCACCAACAATACCATGTCCTCCATAAAAGTTCTTTTCTTTAGAGAACATATGCATCGAGCCACCTTTCCCTTTGGAAAAGCCACCTTGACGTCCCGTTAATTCTGCCATGACACCACGTGGGCTCATCCCAACGGCTAACATATGACCATGATCACGGTAAGACGTAATAACCTGATCACCTTCTTTTGCCGCTTTCAATGTTCCTATAACAACGGCTTCCTGACCAATATAAAGGTGACAAAATCCCCCAATAAGCCCCATACCATAAAGTTGTCCTGCTTTTTCTTCAAAACGGCGAATTAAAAGCATTTCACGATAAGCATCAATTTCTTCTTCTTTTGTAAAGTCTGCTATTGGTGCTTTCTTTGTGGTGCTTGATAATGCAGTGCGCGCCACCGACGCAGAATTTTTTTTAAGTCGTTCTGCCATATTAAACTCCCTTTTATGATTATTTAGGAATAACCTTTACGAACAAAAGTTACAAGCCTTATCAATCGGCTTAAACAATATCATTGCTGATTGTTGTTTAAATTAAGCGATTTTTCATTTACCTTTGGTATCATTTCAAGGTATTAAGATTGTCAGTTCATTTGGCTTAGAAAAGTTCAAATTCTTTCGGACATACTCATCCAGCATATCTTTTTCTATATGTCCATTGCGTAAAAGAGAAATACGCTTTTCCATGAATATCCGCTCAGCTTCTATTTTATGAAGCTCCTTTTCTAATTCGCTAATATGCTGATTAACTTCACTGCGTGAATACAATCCATACTCACCATGATAAATGTGATAACTGAAATAGCTTAAGACTCCCACCGTCATAAGAGGTAGTACAAAGCGCACTTTGATTGATCGACGTTTCTGCTTTGTCCACATAAAATAGCACAGTCTTTACAGCACAAATTTTTTAATATTTTTCCCAACTATGCACGATTTTGATTAATACCTCATTACCAAATCTATACACTCAAACAATTTGTTATCACCAATTTATCCCCCCCCTTAAATACAATCAAAGTAAGCTGAATGCCCCACTTTTTGTATTACAAATATTGGATATCCCACTAACTTGTGATTTTACACCCATCTTTGTCTTTAAAATTTCCTGTTAAAATGACTATAAAATCAATCAATACCCAAGGTGTAATTATCAAAAAAACTCCTATAAGCCCTACCGGCATAAATATTACACTTATTATAAGTATTACACTTATTATATTTATAAGAAGCATTGCAATGCCCGTTCCAACTTTACCAACCATAAAACGATGAATTCCTAGTCCACCTAGAAAAAAACAAACGACCGCTAACGTCACTTTTGATTGCTGTGACTGACCTTCAGTCAAGATAGGGAAAATAGATTTAATGGTATCCCCTTCACACACAAAATCAACGACGTCACCAACTTTCGGCGGCGTTTTTCCTGACCAATCCCAATTCGCAAACTGATAGCGCTTACCATCAGCCCCTGAAATGAAATAATCTCCTTGATCATGACCAATAATCTTACCTTTCATCTTCACCACCTATAAAATTGTTATTCATAAAGAAGCTTTTCTTCTAATATGATAATATGTTGAATAAACCTCACAGCATGAATACAGTCTGTATTCACCGTGATATATGACAATTTAAAAAGCTAAAAATCCCCCAACAACTTAAAATTCCCGCAATTACAAGTGGTAATACAAAGCACGCTGTTCGATTTGCACCTTTGCTTTTTTCATATGAAATAGTACAGTCTTTTTCAATAGTTTTATTTAAATATTCATAATTTTCTTTAATATTTCACATTTAAAGACATAGACTAAAATAATTTACATTATTAAATTAATATATTGACAACATTAAAAGTAAAGAAAATTCTTAGCTCTTTACATTTTATATTATTCTAAAATTTCTACCAATTTATAATTTTATCCCCATTTTCATCCCTAAAATATCCGGATAAAATAACTATAAAATCGATAAACGACCACGGTATAGTAACTAACAGCCCTATACCTGTTATCGTTATAAGAAGCATTGCAATGCCCGTTCCAACTTTACCAGCCATAAAGCGATGAATTCCCAACCATCCAAAAAACCAACAAACAAGTGCTATCGCCAATCTTGATTTTTCTGACTGCGATTTACTCAAAAGAGGGAGAACAGATTTAACAACATTATCTTCATATACAAAATCAACGGTATCACCCACTTTTGGTGGTTTTTTTCCTAACCAATCCCAACTCGTAAATTGATAACGCTTACCATCAGCCCCAGAAACAAAATAATCTCCTTGATCCTGACCAATAATCTTACCTTTCATCCTCGACCACCTATAAAGCTTCTCCTCATGTGTTATTCATAAAGAGATTATTTCTTTTTATAATATGCTGATTAACCTCACGGTGTAAATAAAATTTGTAGCAGCCGTGATAAACGTGAAATTAAAATAGTTTTGATCCCCCCCCAATGAGCTAATGTTTTCTGCAGCTATAAGCAGCAATACAAAACACACCTTAGTGGATTTACGCCGTTGTTTTACCCACATAAAATAGCACAGCCTTTTTCAATACTTTTATTCAACTGTGCATATTTCTCTTAATATCTCACATTAAAGAAATAGAGTACAACAATCTTGCATTATGCAGCTTACTATATTGATCAAAATAAAAAGTAAACTTAATTATTTTCTTTTTATTATAAATTTTTAAAAATCTGTAATCTGATTCCCATCTTTATCCGTAAATCTTCCACCAAGAATGAGTATAAAATCAACAATTGCCCAAATACCGGTAATTATCAATCCAAACAATGATAAAGATAGAATCAGCATTAAAGCACCAGTCCGAACTTTACCAACCATAAAGCGATGAACACCAAAGATACCTGAACACCAACAAAGGAGTGCGAACATTATCTTTGAATTCTCTGTACCTGGTCTCAACAATGGAAAAACAGAACTGACAACACCCCCCTCACAGACAAAATCAACAGTATAACCGATCCTTGGCGGATTCTTTCCCATCCAATCCCAAGTCGCAAACTGATAACGTTTACCATCATCACCCGAAACGAGATAAGTTCCTTGATCTTGACTAATAATTATACCTCTCATCTTAATCCCTATAAATTTAAACACTTAAAAATTATTGCGTATATGCCTTTGATAAGAAATCTCAATTTCATAGTCTAAATGATCTTATACTTTCATATTTTGTGCTCACAACTATACACGATATAAATCACCAGCATAACGCGCTTGGGCCCCTAGCATTTCTTCAATACGAATAAGTTGATTGTATTTTGCTAATCTATCCGAACGTGCAAGAGAACCTGTTTTAATTTGTCCACAATTCGTTGCAACAGCAAGATCTGCAATAAAAGAATCCTCTGTTTCGCCTGAACGATGAGATATAATGGCACGATAACCTGCTTTATGTGCTACTTCTACAGCATCAAGTGTTTCACTCAATGTACCAATTTGATTAACTTTTATGAGAATAGAATTGCCTACCCCCATTTTGATGCCATCACGCAAACGTGCTGAATTCGTTACAAACAAATCATCGCCAACAAGCTGACATTTTTCTCCAATTGTGTCAGTGAGTAACTTCCAACCTTCCCAATCATCCTCAGCCATTCCATCTTCAATTGTAATAATAGGATAATTTTTCACAAGCTGCGCTAAATAATCTACCTGCTCTTGGATGTCACGGCATTTCCCCTCACCTTTATAAAAATACGAACCATTTTTATAAAATTCGGTTGAAGCACAGTCTAAACCAATGGCAATTTGTTCCCCTGGTTTGTAGCCACATGTTGTAATAGATTCCATAATAAAATCAATTGCTTGATCAGCACTTTTAAATTGAGGTGCAAAACCACCTTCATCACCAACATTGGTATTATAACCCGCATCTTTTAAACGCTTTTTCAACGCATGGAAAATTTCAGCGCCATAACGGATAGCTTCTCTTACAGTAGGGGCTCCTATAGGAATAATCATAAACTCCTGAAAATCAATCAAATTATCAGCATGAACGCCACCATTAATAATATTCATCATAGGGGTTGGAAGAATATGCGCTTGTGTACCACCAATATAACGATACAAAGGTAAATTTAATGAATCCGCAGCTGCTTTCGCAACAGCTAATGAAACACCAAGAAGTGCATTGGCACCAAGACGGGCTTTGTTTGGCGTTCCATCCAAAGCAATCATTGCTTGATCAATAGCGATTTGATTTGTTGCATCCCGCCCACCAAGTTCTTCAAGAATTTCGCCATTAACTGCAGCAATCGCTTTTTCAACACCTTTCCCTTGATAGCGCAAACCACCATCACGAAGCTCTATAGCCTCGTGTGCTCCTGTTGAAGCTCCCGATGGAACCAGAGCACGACCAAAAGCTCCATTCTCCAAATGAACATCAACTTCTACCGTTGGATTACCACGGCTATCAAGAACCTCACGTCCAATGATATCGACAATTATAGTCATATGTGTTTCCTTATCCAATAAAAGTCTCGATTCATTTCTAATGCCCTATTAATAAAATATTTTTTCTCTTCTTAATTCAACTTCTTTGACAGATAATCAAACTCCATTAAAGTCTCAAGCAATCTTTTTAAATTATCAAGTTTAACCATGTTGGGTCCATCAGAAGGTGCATTATCTGGATCTTGATGCGTTTCTAAAAAAATACCTGCTACCCCAACAGAAACAGCCGCACGTGCTAAAACTTCAACAAATTGACGCTGTCCACCAGATGAAGCCCCCTGTCCCCCAGGTTCTTGAACAGAATGCGTTGCATCAAAAATAACAGGAGCACCAAATGAACGTAAAATAGGCAATGAACGCATATCAGAAATAAGTCGGTTGTAACCAAATGATGTGCCTCGCTCACAAAGCATAACATTCGGATTACCACTGTAAACAACCTTTTTTAAAACATTCTCCATGTCCCACGGCGCTAAAAACTGACCTTTTTTAATGTTAATAACACAGTCTGTTTTGGCGGCTGCTACCAAAAGATCTGTTTGACGACATAAAAAAGCCGGTATTTGTAAAATATCAACCGTAGAAGAAACAATTGTACATTGCTCTTCTGTATGCACATCAGTTAATATGGGACAATCAAACTCCTTTTTTAAATCAGAAAAAACAGCCATTGCTTTTTCAAGACCAATACCACGTGCCGCCCCTAAAGAAGTTCGGTTAGCTTTATCGTAACTCGATTTATAAACAAACCCGATACCAAGCTGATCGGTAATTGTTTTAATACGACCAGCCATTTCAAAAGCATGATCGCGACTTTCCATCTGACACGGCCCTGCAATTAATGAAAGAGGCATTTCATTTGAAAAAATAATATTTCCAACTTTCACACGGGCATTTGGTTTAGTCATTTTATCCCTCAAAAGCAAAGTAACCCAATTTATGCATTAAACCAATCGACTTTGTTCTACAGCGGCTTCAATAAAAGAAGAAAAAAGCGGATGTGGATCAAAAGGACGGGATTTTAATTCTGGATGATATTGAACACCAATAAACCATGGATGATCTGCATATTCTATAGTTTCTGGTAAAATACCATCAGGAGACATCCCAGAAAAAATCAAACCACACTGTTCTAACTTATCCTTATAATCAATATTGACCTCATACCGATGACGATGTCGCTCGACAATCTTGGTCATCCCATAAATTTGAGCAATATGACTCTCTTCTTTTAATTCAGCAGCAAAAGCACCAAGACGCATTGATCCGCCGAGATCACCATTTCTTGTACGTTTTTCAAGAACGTCTCCTTTAAGCCATTCTGTCATTAAACCTACAATTGGATTTTCTGTTTCGCAAAACTCACTTGATGAAGCATTCTTAATCTGTGCAATATTGCGCGCAGCCTCTATACAAGCTAATTGCATCCCAAAACAAATCCCTAAAAATGGAACTTTACACTCTCGTGCAAATTGAATTGCTCGAATCTTTCCTTCTGCCCCTCGTGCCCCAAAAGCACCTGGAACCAAAATTCCATGGGCTTTTTGTAAAGCTGAAACAGAATCTTCTTTTTCAAAAAGTTCCGAATCAATCCACTCAATATTAACTTTTACTTTATTCGCTAAACCACCATGCGCAATCGCTTCAATAAGAGATTTATAAGCATCCTTTAAACCCGTATATTTTCCTACAACAGCAATCGTAACTTCTCCTTCAGGATGATGAATACGATGCGTAATATCTTCCCAACGATCCATCTGAGGGGAAGGTGCCGAATCGATTCCAAAAGCGCAAAGAACTTCAGAGTCCAAACCCTCCTTATGATATGCCATAGGAACATCATAAATTGTTGGCATATCTAATGCCTGAATGACTGCATTGGAGCGAACATTACAAAAAAGTGATAATTTGCACCGTTCTGTTTCTGGAATAGATCGATCTGCACGTACAAGCAAAATATCAGGAGAAATACCAATTGCTTGCAATTCTTTGACAGAATGTTGTGTTGGTTTCGTTTTTAATTCACCTGCCGAAGGTATATAAGGCATTAATGTGAGATGGACATAAACGACACTTTGTCTTGGTAGCTCATTGCGAAGCTGACGAATCGCTTCTAGAAAAGGCATTGCTTCAATATCACCAACCGTTCCCCCTATCTCACACAAAACAAAATCAAACTCTTCATTTCCCATCGTAATGAATCTCTTAATTTCATCCGTAACATGAGGAATAACTTGAACTGTTGCCCCCAAATAATCACCACGCCGCTCTCGTTCAATGATATTGCGATAAATACGCCCTGTTGTGATATTATCTTGGCTATTTGCAGACCGCCCAGTAAAACGCTCATAATGACCAAGGTCAAGATCCGTTTCTGCACCATCATCGGTCACAAATACTTCACCATGTTGATAAGGTGACATCGTACCTGGATCAACATTTAAATAAGGATCAAGTTTTCGAAGACGTACACGGTAGCCACGAGCCTGTAATAACGCTGCTAACGCCGCCGCTGCGATGCCTTTTCCAAGGGAAGAAACCACACCACCAGTAATAAAAACATAACGTGCCATGGGCTTATGGTGATAAGCAATTTATAATGATTTTTCCAGCAAAAAATGCAAAAAGAAACAATTTTTCTTCTAAAATAAAAAAGGTGAAAAAATCACCTTTTAAAAAGTCTATATTTTCTTAAAAAACTATTTCGTACTGTTATCCGGAACTGTGTTTTCAAGAACCGGTGGAACTGGGCTTTCTGCTTCAGGATTTGTGGACTGTTTCTGTTCCTGCGGAGAATTCGAATTGCCTCCTAGCTGTTCAAGAATAGAAGGGGAAGACTCACCATCTGATGATGGGACTGATTCTGAGGCTTTATTGGTAGAATTCTGCTCTGAATTAACCGGTATACGCTTTAAAATATCAGAACTAGAATTTGATATATTACCCACCACGGTAAGCCCAATAGACACAACAAAAAAACAACAGGCTAAAATAGCAGTCAAACGTGTTAAAGGGTTTCGAGATCCACGAGTTTTCATCAACCCTGAGCTATTACTCACACCTAGCCCACCACCTTCTGAAGGTTGGATTAATATAACACCAACCAAAGTAATCACAATCAACAAATGAATAATTATAAGTACTGTTTGCATAAACCCTACTCTTCAAATAACTCTTTCATAGCTATTTACACATAAATAATACACAATCCAAGGGGAAACTCAAATTTCTCTACTATAGTTTACGACAAACATCGCAAATAGTTAAAAAATCAATCGCTTTTAAGCTTGCTCCACCTATCAAAGCACCATTAACATGAGGAATGCTTAAAAGCTCAAATGCATTGGATGGCTTTACGGACCCACCATAAAGCAGACGTATCTTATTGCCTTCATCACTAAAACGAGAATGCACCTTATCACGAATGAAATGATGTACTTTTGCAATATCTTCTGGAGTCGCTGTATTGCCGGTGCCTATCGCCCAAACAGGTTCATAAGCGATAATGGTATTCTCTGCTGTTGCATCATCTGGTAAAGATTCTTCAAGCTGCTGCGTGAGAATATCCAGCACTTTATTATCATTACGCTCCTCCAATGTTTCACCAATACACACAAGGGCCACAAGACCTGCTCGCCACGCAGCTTGCACTTTGGCACAGACAATCGCATCATTTTCCTGATACACTGTACGACGTTCTGAATGCCCAATAATGACATGACTTGCTCCTGCTTCTTTAAGCATAAAAGCTGAAATATCTCCAGTATAGGGACCATGATCATCAAAATGACAATTTTGTCCTCCCAAAAGGAGATTTTCACCATCCAGCATATCAGAAGCACGAGATAAAAGCGTTGCTGGGACGCAAATAAGCGCCTCAAAAAGATGATTGAGATCAGAGCTAACGCCTGTAGCAATAGCACGCAACTCTCCAAGCGATTCACTCGTTCCATTCATTTTCCAATTTCCAGCAAGAAAAGGCCGAGTATTTGGAGACATATTTTCACCTCAAGAGCTCTTACAATACATTGTTTATCTGTAGTTACCAAATTATAACATGAAAGCAAGTCTTTAAAGCTTGCATCTTTCATCTCTTTATTGCAAATTCCATTAGCTTTGATAATAATTCACATTAAAAATGGACTTGAACAATGCTTGACATCATAAGAAATGCTACAAATTCTTGGATTTCTAGAATTTTCCTTGCTATTTTACTCTTATGCTTCATTCTTCTATGGGGAATACCGCAATTACACAAAAAAAGTGAAAGAGATCTTATTACTTCTGGAAAGTCCACAGTAACTGTCGATGATTATCGTCTTGCACTTGCCGATCAAAGCGCTCGTTTAGCATATGCTGCTCATCTTGGACGAATGTTTACAGCAAATGAAATGCAGCAATACCAAATTCCTGCTTTTGTATTTAATCAATTACAACAAAATGTATTGCTTGATGAACAAGTACGTAAAATGAAAATAAGTCTTTCAAAAGATACGATAGCTCATACGATTGGTTCTGATAAGATGTTCCAAGTAAATGGCACTTTTGATAAAAATTTGTTTTATAACTATCTTCAGCATTTACGTATTAGTGAAAGTGCTTTTCTTAATTATTACACCAAACAAGAAAAGCGTAACCAACTTATTTCAGCTTTACTCTCTGATATGAAAGCACCAAATCTCTTTTATAAAGCACTTGCTCTTTATCAAGGAGAAATGCGTATTGCTGATTATCTCGTTATTGATCTAAAAGAAAAGGAAACAATTGCTGATCCTGATGACGAAACACTACAAAAATGGTTTAAAACACATCAAAGTCAATTTCGTGTTCCAGAATACCGCACTGTCTCTTTGCTATCTATGGAACTTAATGATTTTGTAAAACCTAAAGATATCTCAACAGATGAGGCAAAAGCCTATTATACACAAAATGCTTCACGTTTTGTAACGCCTGAAAAGCGTACATTCGAGGAACTGCAATTCCCCTCACGTGAAGAAGCCGATAATGCAGCAAAAAAAATAGCTGATGGATTGAGTTTTGATGAACTGGTAAAAGCTGAAAACAAGACTCTTAATGACATAAAAAAAGGTCCTCTCGCAGAAAATGAACTTCCTAGTCATCTAGCCTCTGAAATTTTTGAACTTCAACAAGGCCAAGTCAGTACTGTGATAAATGACTTACAGGGACCTATTATCATTCGCGTCACGCATATTGAACCCTCAAGCTCTCTTCCTTTTGAAAAGGTCGAAGAAAATATTCGCCAAACACTTGCCAAAAATCGTGCTACTGATGATATCCGTAACAATTATGTAGCCATTGAAAATGCTCGTTTTGAGGGTGCTTCTCTCAAAGAGCTAGCTGACCAATACAAGTTATCTTTGCGCACAATTACCATTGATAAAACGGGAAAAACGCTTGAAGGTGCAGCACTCACGGATTTACCTCAAAAAGATATTTTACTGAATGCCATCTATCAATCAAATGAAGGAGTCGATCTTGATCCTCTCTCTTTTCAAAATGGTGGATATCTCTGGTATAAGGTCGATAAAATTATTCCTGCCCGCGATAAAACACTTGAAGAGGCTAAGCTAGATGTTCTTTCTCAATGGAAAAGTGAGGAAATCCAACGTCTTCTTGATGAAAAAGCTCAAAATGCTCTCAAACAGCTCACGGAAGGAAAAAGTCTTGTTGCTCTTGCTCGTACCCTTGGTGTTACAAAACAAACAACACCCGCCCTCCGGCGTCAAGACTCATCTGACCCTCTTGGCGTTGAAGGGATTAAAGCATTATTTTCTGCTCCCAAAGGTCATTATGGCATCATAAAAGGTCCACTTGCAACAAACCGTATCATTTATCAAATAAAGACTGTCACCATGCCTAAAGATATCACGCCTCATACTCTTTCAACTGAGGTCCGCGCCAATATAGATATGATGATAAGAGAAGATCTCAAGCTAGAAATGCTACAAATTGCCAATAAAGAACATCCTTTGGAAATTAATAGCACAAATTATAATCAGATCTTTAACGCTCTCCAATAAAAAGGTTGTACATAATTTAAAGAACTTATTTGATAAAGTTTCCATCAGCTTTTCGTCTATAGTTGAAGAGGTAAGATAGGTCTCTTGTTTGCATATCTTAGGATCAACATTTGTATAATGATTAATTCTCTCGCAAATCAGTGCATGTATGGATTTGCGAGAAAATAGTCAATGGAATGTAGAGTCGTTTTTGCAACGCATTAAAAAATATTATCCATCCAAAGGTTGTAAAATTTGTCGCACACTAAGCTATACCCATTAAGCTATAAATGTCATCCCTATCGTCATTCATTTATAGCTTATCATATTGCTACTCTTAATACTCATTCATAAGGAGCGTATTGCTTTTTCTTTAAATGATTTCATTTACACACCCAACTTATAGTATACAAAAAACTATTTTTAAAATTCATTATAAAAATGAAGAAATCTTTTTCTATTCAAGACTCTCATTCAATATGAGAAAAAACGAATTATCATTATAAATCAATATATTCATAAATCATAACAGTCATCAATTATGATTTCTCAAAAATAAGAGTTTTTTATAAACTCATAGACTGCCAAGACAACTTCTCTCATAAAATAGAAATTTTATTTCATTTGCAAATGAGATACAATCAACATACTTAAAAGTTTTTCATCAAACAAACCAATGTATTGAGCTTTATCTCATATTTTTCTTTCTCTGCATCTCACCCTTCCAATACACTGAATAAAACATATTACCGATAAAGAAATACATCGTATTTTCAAGATCATAAAATTTCTTATTCTTTTGCGCTCATAACAACCAAAACATCAACATTTTTTATAACAAAAAATGGTTTGGAAACACCATAGTTCCTTTTATCTTCATATGAGAAAATCAGTCTATATGTTACGTATTCCAACGTGGTAATATTCTTTTACAATATCTTTGGAAAATTGCCGCTTATTGCTGCCCTTGTTATCAACCAATAGCGATATATTAATGGCAACGTTGCACTCTCTTGAAAAATTGCAGCACCCAGCTGTATAGCTTTTTGAAGAGAAGCTGGGACAATGACCAATGGAAGAAAAGCTGGCTTAAGAACTCTAGGTAAAGCACAAGAATACTCGTAAAATTTGGTATAATGATCGCGCGATAATGCTACCATAGCTTCAACAATACGATCCTTTTGTTGATCACTGAGACGATGAGATTCCAAATCTTCCCTATTCACTCCTACAGCCTTTAATATATCAGTAGGTAAATAATATTGATATCGTGATTGCATGAATGATAAAAGACGCAATACACCGCTTAATCCTTGAGATATCCCTCCATGTTCATAGATATCTGTAAACTCTTGTGCAGTATCAGGATCTAATATCTGACAAGAAAGCTGTAAAATTATGCTCGCTGTCTCACCACAATAATGCTCTAGATCATGAAGCGTTTCTATTGGATTGTGATAAAGATCTAAAATTTGTGCATTACAATAACGTAAAAAAGCTGTCTTAGGTAAATTAAAAAGAGTCATTGCTTTCAATAAATCACTCAAAATCGGATTATTTCCACTCGTTTGCATTTCACCATGAGCAATAGAATCATACCACCAACGTAACCGTATTTCTCCTATGAGTGGATCATGTACACTTTCGCGAATACGAGAAACTTCAGCATTAAATACATAAAGAGCAGCCAATGCTTGGCGCTTTTTTTTAGGCGCAAATAAAACCGATATATAGCGATCACGATCTATGGTACGTAAAATATCAAGACAATAAGGAAGAGAGCCTATCATTTGAACCTATTAACGTCCCTTTTTTAGTAATGAAATTAATATCCTCTTTTTATTCATATTAAAAAATGAGGGATAAGCAAATACAGTTCAGAAAATAAGATTTTTAAATGTGTCTCTAAACTGTATTATGAATTAAAATTTCTTTTCTAGTCACTTTTCGTTTTAGAAAGAAAAAAATTAAATAAATAACTTTTCTGATAAAACTTATCTTATCGGACTTCAAGTTTTCATTTGCAGTAAAAAAAAGCTAAAAACTAATCGTAACATGCATAGTGAAACTTAGAATAACAAAAAACGCAAAACACTTTTTCACCGAATAGATGACAATGTTATTTATAAAAATGCCCTGATCACAAAAACTTCATCAAATCATTGACCTCCTCCCCATACTAAAGAACAAAGATTCTTACCAATACCAATTTGTAAAAAATCCAATTGCTCTCGGTGAGTTCCTATTACTATCAACGCATTTATTTATAATGATAATTCATTGTTTTATATGTTAAATTAGAATCTCAAATATCGTAGAATGCTTGCATTTCAAACCAATTCCATGTTGAATCAATCAAAACTATTCCCTTGCACATCACAAGCTGGGCTGGCTTGTAGGTAAAAATTGTATAAGAAAGAATTAAAAATGCCTCTTATGAACTGTCTCAAGTGCCAAGAGTTGACCACTCATGTGATTCATTGAACTACGAACAAGCTCTGCCCTGAATACTTGCTGCTGTATAAAAAAACACTTAATGTGTTAAGTTATGTATATTTTATTCCCTTATATCACCACTTTAAACGACGGTATTTTACGGCGCAGTAAAGTAATCACACAAGTCTTTCATACTAGACGAGAGCATTTGTTTTATTAAACAATACTCTATTCTACCGCAAATAATAATGCCGCAACAGCGCGATCTTCAGCCAATAAAACATTAAATGTACGCACCGCCGCTCCCGTACTCATTGTATCTGAGGAAATACGTTTTTCCCATAAAAGCACCCGTAACTCTTCAGGTAATCGCAATAATTCAATTCCAGTACCTATTAATAAAACTTCGATTTCAGAAGCTTCTTCTAAAATACGAGATATATCCTCTTGAGTGGGAATAGGCCCTGCCATGTCAATGCCATAAATACCTGATGGTACACAAATAATAGAACCTCTATGAGACATATCAGCAAAACGAAATCCACCATTTCCATAAGCATCAATAGGTGCGCGACTTGGAAAATGTGCTTCACGAATTTGAATTGCATCGAACATGAACAAGCACCCTTTATTTTTGAATAATCCAATTGTCTTTGCTACTTCTCACCATAAAATTAAAGGAAGGCTGATACAAACATTGATATCTTAACCATAGCCTAGTATTGAAGTGGAAATTTTATATAAAACCCTACTCTTCTCATACAACAAGTATATGAAAATTTGATAATAAACCGCAATCAAAAGCTATACCTGCTTAAATAAATCTATCTTTTAAAAAGTTTTCTCAGCTTATTTACTCGCAAGTCTCTTTTTATAGAAACAATGATCTTGTTTAAAAAACAGAAAAAAATTGCGTAATATTCTATAAATAAAGCAACTATTTTAATAATCTCAAGGAAACAAAAACTCCATTTTCTGTAGCCACTATAAAAGCTATTTTTCCAATGAAATTGTCCTGATCTTGCCAAGCTTTTTATAAAAATGCTGAAAAAATGTAATAAACTGGCATTACACCTTAAGATGCATTTTCTTTTGATATAGCTTTTTTCTCTTTAGAGACACTCATATTTTCTTTCGTTGTCGTTTTAGATTTAGACTTTTGTGGTGTTTTTGTTTTAGCATTAAGCTTTGATTTTTTTTCTGCAATCGGCTCACCTTTAACGCGCACATCAGCTAATGTTGAGCGAATAACACGAATATTCATACTCTCACCAATTTCAACCTCTAATTCACCACTCTCGTCGTGAACCTTCGTAACTTTGCCGATAATACCACCACCCGTTATAACTGTATCACCACGACGTACTGCATTAAGCATTTCTTGGCGTTTTTTCATTTGGGCACGCTGTGGACGAATGATAAAAAAATACATAATTGCAAAAATTAAAATGAGAGGGACAGCGCTAGCAAATGAAATTCCACCGGAAACATCGCCTGCAACTTGAGCATAAGCGTTCGTAATAAACATTTTCATCTCCTATAGTTAAACCTCAGGTATTTCCCACTCTATTAAAATGAAATTCCGATACAGAAAAAATTCCTAAAGAATTTATCATAAAAAGCAATAACTACATAATCTAATCACAGCTTTACAAAAATACAATAAATCCTTAAGAGACAGAATACCAAAATACAATGAGAAAAATCTTTAAAAATAGATTCATTTTCCCCTATTATATATCCTAAAATATAAATCTTTTCACTAACTCAATAAATGATACAAGATAATTTTTCTAATGAAAAAACTTTAATTTATATAGATAATTTATCGTTTTTGATATCGAATGACAGATCTAAGTACAGTAAAATACTCTCATTTCAAACCCTCTGAATTAATCAAAACGATTTTCTTGCACGTCTCACATATGAAATGAGCCTGTAGATAAAAACTTTTTAAGAAAGGCGTGAAATATCTCTTTTCATGCTTCTCTCAAATGCAAGAGCAGTTGGAACACTGAAAGCTGACAAATAGTATGATGCTATTGTCTTACACTTTCATAAACACAAAGATGGTAATATCTAACGCCCCCAACGAACAGCTCTCCTTAAACCAATGATTTTTTGCTGCAGTGTTATTGATTTAAGAAAATCAATTGTTTTTCATGAAGTTTCTATAAACTGTAAGACTATTCAAATTTAAAAGTCATCAATAAATTAGTTTTCTAAATATTTAAGGGGATCAACAGGTAATGAATTCTTACGCATCTCAAAATAGACACGTGGCGTTTTAACATTTCCTGAAACACCAGATTTAGCAATCTCATCACCGCGTCTTATCCTTTGTCCTTTGTTAACAACAAGTTTACTGTTACATCCATAAATAGTGATAATATTATTTTCATGTCGAATCATCACAACATTACCAAGCTCTTTTAATCCATCTCCCGCGTAAATAACAACACCATTTTCTGCCGCCTTTACCGAAGATCCTTCCGGCACTGCAATATCTATTCCTCGATTCATTACTGTTCCCTTTTTTTGACCGAACTGGCTTAATAAACGCCCTCGTACTGGCCAACGCATCTTAGAAATTCCTGTGGCTTGCGGAGTCGTCATATTATCGGTATTCGTAACAGTACTTGATAAACCAGTCTCATGATTCAATTGCGTCATCTGTTTAGAAAAATTTTTCTCAGAACTTGATTTGTTCATCTTTGCAGAAGGTGGCGTTTTTACAGGAGTTTTATATATAGGAGAGGACTTCTTGTTTTTTATAGAGGACATCACTTGAGATTGGAATGCAGAGTCTGTTGTTGACGCTGCCCAATCGTTATTATTGTGTGCATTTGAAGCTGCTAATGTACGCCTGCTTGGAACAACAAGTACCTGACCGATATAAATGGAATTGCTGTTTATACCATTTGCTAATTTTAATGCCTCAACACTAACCCCTATTTGTCGTGAAATACTGAGCAGTGTATCTCCACTCTGGACAATATAAGAGTTCCGCCGAAAAATAGGAGATTTATCCATTTGTGAACGGGAAAGTGTTCCAAGATTACGTGGAGGGACTCCCATAACGCGACCATCAGAAGAAGTTATCCTACCTTGATGTGGAGAATTATAGGGAGAATTGTCATCTCCCCACGAATCATCGCTTGATTCCACAGGTGGCAATTCAGTGCTTTGTATCATACCACTACCGTACGATAGCATTCGCGGATCTGTAGACATAGTGCTCGATATATTTGATTGAGATGATACCGTACGATGAGAGACAATGTTAGAAAAACGCTGTGTACCAGAACTACAACCAGCAACAATAGTTACCACCGCTAAAAAAGTTATTCTCTGAAAATTATGCTGGAAAATGTTATCCAAAGCTTTTAAACACATCGTTTTGCTCACTCATCAATAATCAACTCACTCCATTAAAGCTTTTTTAAATTACCGAAGAGTTAAAATGAGATGTTTTATTCATAAATATCTTTATATAAGATCAAAATGAATTTAACGTAGACAATTTGCAGCACTTTCTTAACTTTCAAAAATTAAAGTATCTCCGCAATGCCTTTAATAAAAGGTTGGTAACGCACTTGAAACAGTTCTAAACACTCAAATCGACTACCAATTTTTGTATAGCGCGTCACCGTTTGTACCCCTTCGTCAGGTCCTATCGCCTGAATGAGAATTCCGTTTTCAGCTAAAAGTTCTAAAAATTCCTTGGGTTCATCAAAACGTGATGGCCAAATAAGAATGCGATCAAATGATCCCAAGCCTGTCACACTATGACTTCCATCAATCTGCCGTATAATAATATTTTCAATTCCTAAAGTTTGAAATTTTTGGCGCGCCAAATCAACAAGCGTTTTATAACGATCAATCGTTGTCACACGGTCACTCAGACACGCCATAAGCGCAGTACAAAAACCAGATCCTGTACCGATTTCTAAAACGCGATGCCTTTTTTTCAACGATAATGCCGAAAGAATTAAGAGTTGTTCTTCCAAACGTTCCATATATTCACCACACTCAAGGGGAATAACCTTATTATCATAAGCACTATTAAACCAAGGAGCAGAAACAAACTGTTGACGCGGAATTTTCTCTAATGCCGAAAAAAATCGCACGTCATCAATGCCTTTGCTACGCATTTTCAGTACAAGAGCGGCTAACTCCTCACGAAATTGTAAAATACCCTTTTGCCCCATAGTATCATTCAATCTCCAATGGAGGTGCACTTTTATTATACTGACAAACTGCTTCTTTTAAAATGGCAAAAACTTGCGTTTGCATATTATCACCTCTTGGCAATAAACGCATATTGTCTCTCCTTTCGTAAAATTAAGCAGTAATACAACGCATGCCTCCCATATAAGGTTGTAAAACATCTGGAATAATAATTGATCCATCAGCCTGTTGATAATTTTCAAGCACGGCAATAAGACAACGTCCAACAGCTGTACCAGAACCATTAAGGCTATGAACAAAATGTAATTTTTTATCGCCTTCTGTACGATAACGTGCATTCATACGACGACCTTGAAAATCTCCACAAACTGAACAGCTGGAAATTTCACGATAACATTCTTGACCAGGAAGCCAAACCTCGATGTCATAGGTTTTACGTGCTGCAAACCCCATATCACCCGTAGAAAGAACCACTGTGCGAAAAGGCAAACTAAGTCGTTTTAATATATCTTCTGCACATTCCGTCATACGTTCTAATTCAATTAAAGACTGCTCTTCACTGGTAATTGAGACCATTTCAACTTTCCAAAATTGATGCTGGCGCAACATACCGCGCGTATCACGACCGGCTGCTCCCGCCTCTGAACGAAAACAGGGAGATAAAGAAGAAAATCGCAGTGGTAAATCTGATATTTCAAGAATTTCATCGTTGACCAAATTGGTTAATGGCACTTCTGCCGTAGAAATAAGCCATCGACCATCTGTTGTACGAAAAAGGTCTTCAGCAAATTTCGGCAATTGTGCTGCTCCGTAAACAATCTCATCACGAACAAGAAAAGGTATTGAGACTTCTGTATAACCATGCTCATTGACATGCACATCAAGCATAAATTGACCTAATGCCCGTTCTAGCCGTGCTAACGCCCCTGAAAGTATAGTAAAACGTGTTCCAGACAAACGACTAGCTCGTTCAAAATTCATCTGCTTGAGATCTTGACCAAGATCAAAATGTTCCTTTGGTGTAAAATTAAATGTTGGAGGTGTACCAAAATGTCGAATGACGACATTATCACTTTCATCTTTACCTTCTGGAACATCATCTAATGGAATATTTGGAAGTGCTGAAAGAATTTTTTCAAGACTCTCCGTCAGCTGTTTTTCTTCTGCTGTTGCAGAGGAAAGAAAGATTTTAATCTCTTCACCTTCAGCTCTAAAGCTTTCAGCCTTTTGCTGATCAGATACCGCTAAAGCCTGTCCTATTTCCTTTGAAACCGCATTGCGACGTTCCTGCGCCAATTGCACCTTAGCAATATGCGACCGACGTGCAAGATCAAGTTGTATTAACCTCTCAGCTTGTGGCTCAAGACCTCTACTTACGAGTGCTTTATCTAATTTCTCAGGATTGTCACGAATCCACTTAATATCAAGCATAAAATTTCCTCATTTATATTTTTTATTCATTTCTTATCGCATAAGATTATACACTTTTCTTAAGCGGATTTTCTTCTCTTTTCTATACCGTAAGCAATTAAAATTGAAATCTCGTAAAGTGCTATCGTTGGTAAAGCCACTGCAAACATCGTAAAAAAATCCGACGGCGTTATGATTGCCGCAATGATAAAAGAAAGTAAAATAGCCCATTTTCGTTTAGACGCCAAATCATGAGACGTTAAAAATCCAACTTTTGTTAAAAGACTGATGACAAGAGGTAATTGAAAAATCAAACCAAAAATTAGGATAAATGATGTCATAAAGCCCAAATAATCAGAAATACGCACTATAAACTCTATTTTTAAATGAACATCTGGAAGAAATTGTTGAGAAAGGCTAAACCATAGTATTATTGGCGTTAATAGACCATAAACAAACGCTCCCCCAATACAAAATAAAATAGGCCCCCCAATGAGAAATGGTAAAAAAGCCATACGCTCATTTTTATAAAGCCCTGGTGCAATAAAACTATAAAACTGAAAAGCGGTATAGGGAAAAGATAAAATAATTCCCCCAAAAGCAGAAAGCTTCATCTTCGTTAAAAAAGTTTCCCATACTTGCGTTGATTGCAAACGAATACCCTCAGGATTACCCCCTGCTATTTTCATTGCCCACTGATATGGCCATAGTAAAAAATTTAAGATATAATCTTTAACAAGAAAACACATCATAAAAGCGATCATAAATGCAACTAGGGCAGCAATAATTCGCTGACGAAGTTCAATTAAATGTTCTAAAAGTGGTGCCATATGGGCGTCAACTTCATCTTTCTTAACATTCATGACACATCTTCTTTATCTTTAGAAGCTATAGATCCTGTCATATCTTTATTGGTTACGTTGTGATCGCATTCCAAAAATTCTTTACCTTTTTCTGATTTATGGTGTGTTGCCTTAACATCCAAATTATCGTGGATATCTTCTAATGTATTTTGAATGGGATCAAAAGTCTCTGTCAACTTCTTGCTTGTATCGCTAATATCCGAATATGTTTTTTGCAAATCATCGAGCTCGATTTGTTTTATTGCATCATCAAACTGATGACGAAGTTCATTTGCCATTAAACACATCTGAGCTCTTACCTTTGCTATTGTCTTTAATATTTTAGGTAAATCTTTCGGTCCAACAACAATGATGAGAACAAGTAAGATTACGACAAACTCTGGTCCATCAATCCCAAACATCTCTTAATTCGACTTCCTCATCAAAAAATAACGCACAATGATGATTACGTTTTTGTTATTTGACACGCTGTTTTTTAGCAACAGATGTTTTGCTTCTTTTAGAAGCAGAAGAAGCCTTTCTGCGCGCTGTTACATGTTTTACCGATAGCGGTTGAGATTGTTGAGATTGTTGAGATTCTACATCAATTATTTGGGAAGTAGTAGCCATTTCAACTTTATCCTCAATGCCATCATCTTCTTCCTTCATATTTTTTTTGAAGGCTTTAATTCCCTTAGCAACATCGCCCATTAATTCAGAAATCTTACCGCGACCGAAAAGCACAAAGATAATCAGTAAAATTATAATTAAATGCGTTGGTGAAAAAATATTACCCATTACTCTCTCTAACTTTATGCTTTTAAATTTGATTTCATTTATTCATGCTTCTTCTGAAGAATGTATCAAATATAATATCTTAATTATATATTTTCTTCTTAACTTAAAAACAATCACACGCTTTTATTGCAAAAGAACTTTTTATCCTCTCATCCCTTCTTAGCGTACTATAACACAAACCATTCCAAAATGATAAACCGCTTCATAGAAAATTCAAAAGGCTTAAAAACTTTTCTAAAATAACTTCATCTGATCTCTTAGTTACTCATCTTCCTGTAAATACTATAGCTCATGTCTTTCCTTTTAAACAAAGTTGTACGTATCATTACAAACATTTCCTCCAATTATCCGTTACTGATAAAAATCATACCATGTTGTAAAAAATTTTACGTATTCAATTAAAAAATTCAGAAAGAACAATCTCTAAAAAACTTTCTTGACACATCATCAGTCTCTTTAAAAACTATCATCTTACGCATAATATTTATTCTTTGCGTTGGTGGGAATTTTATCATCCATTATTCCATATACAATACGAAATATAAGCCATCATCGCATTCAATTAAATATCTGACGTGTGGATAAAAACTATTAGTGGAAAGAGTAAAAATGCACTTTATGAATCAGGTCAAGTGCCAAGAGGTATGGCAATACTAAAAAATAAAAATGGTACCAGCTTGCGCCTTTATTCAGTAAAATACCTCCATATAACCAGCTCTTTGAACCGCTGCATGCCCTAACTATTACAAGTCTCCGGATTCTGGGCATGCGTTCTCATAATATCATGTGCTTAACTTATCTCAGTATTGAAAACAGAATGGGCATTAATAGAAAATTACATTCAATCAAAAGCATGGAATCGAAGCACAATCCATGTAAAAGAATTTCTTATCCTAGTCTTTTTATAAGATTATCTCATAAAGCCGCTAGATAATACAGTGTTAGAGATAGATACACCTATTTACTTTAGTTAAAAACCCCTCATTTTATTGAGATCGCTTGCAGAGAACATATCACTTTTTAAAAGTTTTGTTTTAGCACCATACACAGTAATCTAGCCATTTAGCGTGTATAATGTAAAGCTTGGGCTCCGCTTAAACCAATGAGATTCATCCACACTTTTACAAAAATCTATCACTATAATACCAGCACTTTATTGCTCTATCCATAATTTTACGCTCGCTAAAAAAACTGATAAATGTAACAATGTTTTTATCAAGCATTTTAAATTCTTTAATCTTTAAACAAGTAAATTTATGAATGAATTTGAAAGATAACCTTAAATTTTTTAACAAACTTCACTAATATTCTCGTTAATTGCTTGTCTTTTATAGTTTTCCTGAAAGAGTCCGCGATCATAAGAAACTTCTCTTACAACATAACTATCTCTATTGAAATATTTGCCCTCTTCCTATCTATTTTTCATATAAAAAAATTTAAGATCTTAACGATGAATCTCATAATATAAAAATAGCCCAGTGAATAAATGCTCCCATGACATTAATATTTTCTGTAGGGTATTATTTGGGAGTGAGGGTATTATTTGATTTCTATAAGAGTATTTTTATGGATATCAATTCTAATATTCTATGCTAATAATCCGGTACAGTTATACATATGATAGAGTTTATTCCATGAATTATCGGCATATTTATCATGCTGGCAATTTTGCTGATGTTTTTAAACACATTATTGTCACTCGCATTGTAGAATATCTCAAACGCAAAGAAAAAGCTTTTCGCGTTATAGATACGCATGCTGGAATCGGTATTTATGACCTTTCTTCTTTAGAAGCACATAAAACAGGAGAGTGGCGCGAAGGTGTCCAACGGCTTTTTTCAACTCCTATCCCAGAAGATTTAAGAGCACTCCTTTGTCCATGGTGTGATATCATTGATGCCCTCAATAAAGGGAAAAAAGAAATTGTATTTTATCCTGGATCTCCTGTTCTTATTCGTCAATTATTACGGAAACAAGATCGCCTCACCGCAATAGAATTGCACAACGAAGATTATCATATTTTAGCAAAAAACTTTGCCGGAGATTATCAGACAAAAGTTCTGCATTTAGATGGTTGGCTTTCCTTAAATGCTCATGTACCACCAAAAGAAAAACGTGGGTTTATCCTTGTTGACCCTCCCTTTGAAAAAACTGGAGAATTTTCCCGCCTTATTGAGGGATTAATGAAAGCCTATCGTCGCTTTTCTGGAGGGATCTACGCTTTATGGTATCCTGTTAAATATGACAAAGAAATTGAAAGTTTTCTTCACGCGCTTTATCAAACAGGAATTCCTAAGATTCTACAGCTTGAAATGCGTATCCGAAAAAGTTCAAGTCCACCGACAATGAATGGAAGTGGTATGATTATTATTAACCCTCCCTACCTTTTGGAAGAAGAAATGAAAAAACTCAGCCCCTTTCTTATCAACCGTCTGGGACAAGATGAAAACGCCCAAATAACGCATAAGTGGCTTCAAAAAGAACATCTATTATATTAGATCTTTCTCTATATTTTTCCTAAATCAAATATCATGTTGTAAGATACAAAGGCATAAAATGATAAAGTTCTTTGATTTTTTGAATAATATCAGTATATTATAATGATATGCTAACAACGATCAGCGTGAATTAATTTTTTCCCTTTTAGAACGTCTATCTTCTTAATCATCATGAATTTCCTATTCCACTCATTTTAATGAATAAATTGGGCAAATTCATAAAGCTGTTTTAGAATAACAACTCTCATATTTTTTATGAAAAATCGGCTCTCTAAAATCATACTCTTATGCTATAAGATATTATTTATAGAAAAAATTATAAGGATATAAATAATCATTATTTAATAAAAAAGAATATTTCATATATTAAACAAAAAACATATTCTTAATAAACGGAATGGTCCTGAAAAATAATACAAATTGTCCGAAAAATGAGCGGGAAAAGCTTTCTTTTCTCTCTAACATTACATGGAATAATGCCAATCAAAGTAATGAGAAAAATCAATTCCAAGGTGTCAAATTCATACAAGAGTTTGTTAGACACCTTCCGCATAAGCCAGGGGTTTACCGGATGATTGGTAAAAATGGTGATATTCTCTATATTGGCAAAGCTCGTAATCTCAAAAAACGTGTTTCAAACTATACGCGTGAACAAGGACACAATAATCGTATTACCCGCATGATTCGCGCAACATATCATATGGAATTTATCGTCACCCATACAGAAACAGAAGCACTCCTTTTAGAAGCCAATCTCATAAAAAGATTGCATCCACATTTTAATGTATTACTACGTGATGATAAAAGTTTCCCTTATATTATGATTACAGATGATCATCGAGTGCCTGGACTTTACAAACATCGTGGTGCCCGAACACGAAAAGCTCACTATTTTGGTCCTTTTGCTTCTGCCGGTGCAGTGACACAAACAGTTCATGTTTTACAACGCGCCTTCTTATTACGAACCTGTACTGATTCAGTTTTTGAAAACCGTACACGCCCCTGTTTGCTTTATCAAATTAAGCGATGTTCTGCACCTTGTACCCATGAAATTAGTGACAATGATTATAAAGAACTGCTGAGGGGAGCAAAAGCGTTCCTTTCGGGAAAAGATCAATCTGTTAAAAGTAATATGGTTCAAGCTATGCATAAAGCCGCAGAAAATCTTGATTTTGAACAAGCAGCTTCCTATCGTGACCGCTTATCAGCCCTTTCTCATATACAAAGCCATCAAGGTATTAATCCTCAAACGATAAAAGAAGCGGATGTATTTGCAATTGCGCAAAAAGAAGGAATGACCTGTATTCAAGTGTTCTTTTTTCGCATGGGGCAAAATTGGGGAAACCGTGCCTATTTTCCTAAAGCAGATCCCTCTTTTTCCTGTACTGAAATTTTAGCGAGTTTTCTTGCCCAATTTTACGATGATAAACCACTTCCCAAAAGCATCCTTTTATCTGAAGAAATTGAAGAAAAGACACTTCTTACAGAAGCATTGAGTCTCAAAGCAAATCACAAAGTGTCTCTCTCTTTACCCAAACAAGGTGAACGGAAAACTCTTGTTAATCATGCCTATCTCAATGCTCATGAAGCACTTGAACATAAGCTTTCTGAAACAGCCACTCATACAAAATTGCTTCAAGGTCTTGCTAAAACATTCCAACTACCTTTTCCTCCACGCCGGATAGAAGTCTATGATAATTCTCATATCATGGGAACAAATGCTGTAGGTGCTATGATTGTTGCTGGTCAAATGGGATTTGTTAAAAATCAATATCGCAAATTCAACATTCGCTCAATAGATATCACGCCTGGCGATGATTTTGGCATGATGAAAGAAGTGATTAAACGGAGATTTTCACGCCTTATAAAAGAGCATGATCAGCCAAATAGAAGTCATGACATAAAAGATAATGATCTTTTTCCCATTTGGCCTGATCTTATCTTAATCGATGGTGGTGAAGGACAAATCAACAGCGTACATGCAATACTTGCTGAATTACAATTAAATGACCTCTTCACAGTTGTTGGAATCGCCAAAGGTATTGACCGCCATGCGGGACGTGAACGATTTTTTATAAAAGGTATTCCCCCCTTTACACTTCCTCCACGTGATCCTATCCTCTATTTTTTGCAACGTCTGCGTGATGAAGCACACCGTTTTGCGATTGGAGCTCATAGGATAAAACGAAAAAAAGAAACATTCAAAAACCCACTTGATGAAATCGAAAATATCGGTCCGACAAGAAAGCGTGCGTTGCTTCATCATTTTGGAAGTGCCAAGGCTATTGCTAGTGCCTCACTTGAAGATTTAAAAAAAGTTACGGGAATCTCTATGACAATTGCACAAAAAATTCATAACCATTTTCATGAAAAATAGGCTTGTTTCATAACCTTTGCCTTGTTACGTTTAGGAAATATATTCTCTTTCACAAGAATTAAAAATGGCTCCATGAAAAATCATACTTTTTCTTTTCCAAATATTTTAACTTATGCACGAATTGTTGCAGTCCCAATGGTTGTTGCATGCTTTTTTTTAGAAGGGCGATTACAATCAAATGATATCACTCGCTGGATTGCTGTGTCCATTTTTATCGTTGCATCCATTACTGACTTTCTTGACGGTTACCTTGCTCGTATTTGGGAACAAACATCCAATATTGGTCGCATGTTAGATCCAATTGCTGATAAACTTCTCGTCTCTGCTTGTTTGCTCTTGCTTGCCGCAGACAGTACCATCGCTGGGTGGACACTATGGGCAGCTATTATCATTCTTTGCAGAGAAATTCTTGTATCAGGATTACGTGAATATTTGGCTGAGTTAAAAGTTAGTGTTCCTGTCTCTCGTCTTGCAAAATGGAAAACTTTTGTACAGATGATCGCTATTGTATTTCTTTTAGCTGGACCAGCTGGTAATAAAATTTTTCCTTACACAGTAGAGTTTGGCATTACTATGCTGTGGATTGCTGCCCTCCTTACATTGTGGACAGGATGGGATTATTTTCGTGCAGGTTTAAAACACGTTATCCTATGAATAGTATGGAGATTTATAATGATAATTTATCTTTTTGTACTTAAATGAGGGATGAGAGTAGCATAAGATTGATTCATTTTAAATCTATTAATGATAAATCAATAAAACACTTTTTTGCACATTACAAGTAAGGGTGGCATGTAGATAAAAGCTCTTCAAAAAAAGAGTAAATAGATTTTATATTCTCGCAAAAGCAGTTACAATATTAAAAGCTAAAAAACGATGAATGCTCCCTATGCTTTCAAAAAAGTCTATAATCTTATAAGCAAAAAACCGAAATATAGTGTTTCGGATTTTTGCTTCTTATAAACGCTTTATTATTATAAACGCTTGATTAACCAACAATTTCTACCTCAGAAAACCAAAAGGCGATTTCTGTTTTTGCCGTTTCAGCGCTATCGGATCCATGGACAGAATTTTCGCCAATCGATAAAGCATGAACCTTACGAATTGTCCCTTCTTCTGCATCACTAGGATTCGTAGCTCCCATTACTTCACGGTTTTTAGCTATTGCATTTTCGCCTTCCAAAACTTGTACAACGGTTGGACCAGAAGACATGAATTCCACCAATTCACTAAAAAAAGGGCGTTCTTTATGAACAGCATAAAAATTTTCAGCCTCACGTTTGCTCATCCAGACACGTTTAGACGCAATAACACGTAGCTCCGCATCCTCAAGCATTTTAGTAATTGCGCCAGTCAAATTACGACGGGTTGCATCTGGTTTAATCATCGAAAAAGTACGCTCTAAAGCCATTTAACCACCTTTATTTCATTTATAACATTCTCTCGCCATTTCTATAGCGAGCAAGAAGCCCTTTGCCAAGTGACTCTACAAAAATCTACACAAATTCTCAAAAATATAGAATGAATTATAAAGAAAACTTTAATAGAAATACCTGTAATTGCTCATCCCATCATAAAGATGCGCTACCGACTCTCAATAAATATTGAACCTTCTTACATAATCTTAAATGCCTCTCATCAAATTTATCATTGAAGCAATAAAGAATCATAAGAAAAGCCTAACATGCAAAATATATACCTTTTTGAAAGCCTTCTTCTTTAAAGAGGATGAACCTAGATACTCCGATCTAGGTTTGAAAATCCTTCTACACACATTGAGATCAATCAAAAAATAACCATATAATTAAAAACTATAGCGTACACCTAAAATACCCTGAAGGGACTGTTTTGTTTTACGTCCTTTAATATAATGTGCCTCACCATATAACTTTAACTTCTCACTCACTAAACTGCTCAAACCGATTCCTAACTTACCTGCATTACCCGATAAGTCAGTGGTAAATGAATGCCGTTGATTAATCAATGTATGGTTGTCATCTTTATTCTCACGCAACCATGCTGCTGTAATATACGCAAGTGATGAGGAATCCATACGAGAACCAAATTCATATCCTAAAGATATGCCAACCTCACTGCGTAATGAAGTGAATGGACGCATGTCACCTATCATGTCATTCGATAACTTGATTTCTTTACCCTCAACTTGCAACCATGTAAATTGTCCATAAGGCTGCAACCAACTGCTCTTTGACGTCTTAAGTCGATAACCTGCTTCAAAGGAAGTGCCCACCGCCCATTGCCTATAGCTTCCTTCAATCCCTAAACCATTCGTTGAAACTGCCTTTAGAGTATTCTGATAATGATTATATTTTAAAATACCATCTAAATACCATCCACTATGATCCAAATAAGTGACATAAGCGCCAATGCCATAAGCATTGATACCGCTCATACCACCCCGTGCATGCGCAATGCGTGCGCGGTCATAACTGCCAAAACCACCTATATAAAATTCTCCATTTTCCAACTCGCTTAAACTATTGATCCCTAAAACAATACCTGTCTGATCCAACTTAAAATCTATATGCTCTGTAGCAATGCTCTCTTTAGACTTGATCGCATAGCTCCATAAAGCTGCATTCTTGTTACTTTTATCTAGAATTCCTCTTCCCGCACGCACGGTTTGCATTTCATTGTGAAAAACCATCGCTGGAGCCACAGACATAGACAATACCGCATCTGTAGAGGGAGTGGTTAAAAAGTGAGAAACTGAAAGCGTCTCTCTCAATTGTGGAGAAGGCTGTTCTTTATAAACTGGACGCAAAATCATTTGATCTGCTAAAGATTGTGAAGATTCTGAAACAACAGCCTGTTGCTTTCCATCAGAAAAATGAAGAGAACTTGCTGGGGGAGACTTCACATGAGTGCGATTTTCTTGAGAGGGAGATACCGAAACACTAGAGACATTCTGTCTTTCTCTTAAATGACGTGGAGGACGTGGCTTGGGTTGCTCTTTTTTAGTAGGTTTACGAGGACCGGTATTTTTTCCTCCAGAAGAAGCGCCTTGATGAGACAATGCAAGAGGAACCTTCGTTTTCTTGTTTACACACTGTGCTTCAGTACTCGAATGTTCTGCATTTTCAGAGACTCTGCTTAAAGACCAAATTGTAGCACTACCACTAGAACTAGCACACCTTTCTCTCTTCAGCAATTGATACTGATAGGTTCCACCATCGACAACTGTAATGTTCTTGCCCAAAAAATCTGCCAAAGTAAAATTAGCCCCTCCATCTTGGCTTCTATCGGTAATTAATGGAAGTTCAGTAACCAAACTATTCCTTTTTGAGAGAGGACCTATAATTTCAGCACCAGAATCTGCAACGCTTATTTTGTGATTACCTGCGCCCTCATCAACCGACAAGTAATCACTCGAATCCCCCGTAGCGCTAATATTGAATCGAAAATGTAAATCCCCTGAAAGTTTCTCAACATGAAGTGAAATATGTCGCGGATCATACGGAATAGAAGTAAAAATAACAGTTCCATTATGCCCCCCTAAATCTTCAATTTCAATCTGAGGTTTTTCTCCTGTGTTTCGTTCACCAACCTCAAATATTATTTCATCAACTCTTGCCTCTATAGGAATCTTTTTCTTAGTGATATGGTTTGTCCTATCACCAGCAAATAAATAAAGTTCTCCGTGATCATTGACCCTTACTTCTCCAACGACTTTTTGAACACCAACATGGAACCACGATTTAGCAAAGCTGTTAACTGTCAGACCGTCCACAAACCCTTCAGGATATACAACTTGAATAGCATGATCTTTCAAATTAGTAGCATAAGATTCTCCTAACGCTAAGACATGCTGTCTCCCATTCCCAGAGATCTCAGCATACATTGATTTCCCCCCCTCTTTTCTTTCTCCCGAATAAAGATTTTGTTCTCCGTTATCTCCCACTTTCGTATACCAAACCCACGCTCCATCATACACATTCTGCTGTCCCACTACTCCACCATCCCCTGAAACTGTAGAATTATATGCACTACTTTTTCTCTCCACGCTTGTAAGATCAAGACCTTTTTCTTCATGAATAAACTGCTTACCACCAAGGATTTCGGTGCCTATAGCAGTTCCTCCGCGTGTAACTATTTGCATTCCCCCTTTTTTAATAGTGGAACCTATAGAAGTTGCTCCATTTTCAACAATTTCAACACCGCCATCTCCAATTTTACTCTTACTACTGGGAAAATTATTTGTAATCAGTGCTGAACCTTTTGGTATCTCTGCTCGATTTCCTACATGTTCTACTATTGTTAGCTCTCCATTTCTGTTTTCAACTGCACTTGCAACTTGTACAAGACAACTACTGATCATCAATACTGAAAAACTTAACTTATGTTTATACTGCATTATCGACACTCCACTCTCAATTATTTAGAAAAATATCCCACGGCTACGTAGGTAACCCGCCTTAGATTGTATCGTAATGTGTTTTATTTATGTTTAAAAACACTTTTAAAGTGTATTTTTTAATATAAACAACTTTAAGTTGTGTATCTATAAGCAGTTAGAAAATTCTAACTTAAGGCAGAAAATCTGAATAAAATTCAAACTGTTCACTTGAGTTCAAGGAACAATTTTCAATATTTGAAGTTATAGATGAAAAAAACGCTCGTGCCTTCAAAGGAGAGTATAAAGATATCCTTACTGTTTGAGAAGATCTCTACACTCTCGAGAAGATAAAATCGAGCGTTATCTGTTTAAGCTTGCAAAACAATTACATTCATAAAGTTAATCAGCCGCGTACACACATATCGCGTACACACATATTTAGAAACTATAGCGTAATCCTAAAATAGCTTGAAGAGCATTCTTAATCTTATGTCCTTTTAGATAATGTGCTTCCGCATAAAGTGTCAGTTTATCATTGACCGAACCGTTTACACCAATTCCCAATTTACCTGCATTACCCGATAAGTCTGTAATAAATTTATGCTGGTTATTAATTGTCGTATAATTATTATTTACATTCTCACGCAACCAAGCTGCCATAATGTAAGCTGTTAATGAAGTTTCTGAATTCACAAAGAATTCATGTCCTGCAGTTAATCCAACTTCACTGCGGAATGAAACCAATGGGCTTAGATCACCTATCATTCCATTTGAAAGTTTTATTTTTTTACCTTCAACCTGCAAACCTGTTAGCTTGATATAAGGCTGCATCCAAGTATTCTGTGCCGGTGTAAAATAACAACCAATTTCAAATGACCCACCTATCGCCCACTGATTGTAATGACTTTGAATAGCTAAACCATTCGTGGAGATAGCTTTCAAATTATCTCGGTAATAATTATATTTCAAAACACCATCCATATACCATCCGCGATGATCAAAATAAGTTGCATAAGTTCCAATGCTATAAGAACTCAGATCACTATTACCACCTCGTGCATGAGAAATACGTGCTTGATCATAACTACCGAAACCACCAACATACAACTCTCCATGCCTTAATTCACTCAACTGATCAGCACCAAAGACTAAACCTGTCTGCCCAAGCTTAAAGTGTGTATGTCCTGTCGCAATACGTTCTCTGCTCTTAATCGCATAAGTCCATAGTTCGACATCTTTCCTATTTCTGTTCCAAATTTTTCTACCATTCCTTACAATTTGCAACTCATTGTTAAAAACAAGTCCAGGAACTACGGACAACGTTAATACTGCATCTGTAGAGGGTGTTGTTGATGTCTCACCAGGAACAAAAGGATTTGCTGGATCTGGAATAGAGGTTTCTGGTCCACTGAGGCGGTCTGCAGATAAAAACCACACTTTTCCATTTTCATCCTTTCTTTCTTTCAAGTCATACATATAAGTTCCACCATCAATGGCGTTAATTTTGTCACCCTTAAGATCTGTCAGCGTAAAATGTGCGCCACCACTTTGATCCATAATTAAATCACGCTTATTTGAAAAAGGATCCGTGATTTCAACTCCAGAATCAGCAACACTTATCGTATGATTCCCAGCACCTTTCTCAACAAAGAGATAATCACCACGGTTATGGGCAATCGTAGTATTGAACGCGAAATGTAAATTTCCTGAAAGATTATTCACATGAAGCTGAGAATAATATGGATCAGAACCTGTAAACGAAAAAATAACACTCCCTTCACCACTTAATTTTTGTATCAAAGAACTTTTTCCATCAAACTCGTCAGTAATAGAGTACAGTTTTGTATCTTTTCCATTTAAAATAATATCTTCTACTATGGTACGATGTTGATCATTCCCAGCATAAAGATGAATCTGCCCAGAATGATTTACCTGTGTCTTGCCTTCTAATGTTGCCCCAGCATGCACCCATGATTTTGCTTCATCATTCATTGTTAGATTTTTTACAGATCCATCAGCATATATTTCCTGAATAGCGCTCTCATTTAAAGTAACTCCAATAGCCTTACCACCTTTTAAGATACGCTGTTTACCACCGCCAAAAACTTCTGTGTCAAATGCAAAACCACCATTTTTAGCACTTTGAGATTTTTTTCCAACCTCTTGTACGCCCCCTCGCATAACTTTCGTATCCCAAACTTTTCCGCCATCATATACTTTTTGTTGACCTAGTGTTTTATCTTGACCATAAATGACAATATGAGAAGCACTACTCCCTTTAACCTCTCCTCTAACATCCCCCTCCCCGAAAACAAGTTGCTCACCACCATAAATTTTAGTCCCCTCTACTTTTCCTCCATTTCCAACACTTTGTTGTCCACCTTCTTTAACGACAGCATTTTTTGAAAAGCCTTGTTTTCCCTTTAAAGCCTCAACATTTTCAATTCCACCATGTTCAATTTTACTATTCTCACTGAGACCTCCTGCATACACATAAAGCTCCGCACCATTCCTTACAGTGTTATTAATGGATCGCCCTGGGCTATCACTCTCGCCATCATTTGAAATGTATGCTTTACCTTCATTATCAAGGACATAATTTTCTAACAGCGCCCCATCTTTAATGAAGATAAGTTCAGGTTTTTTAAGAAACGCAATATTTTGTTCTTGTACATTATATCCGACATTGTCACGACGACTGTTGCCAAGCTCCTGTTGACTCGCAAACACTCTAGTGCCCTTATCCTCAGTAAAATCGCTAGGCTTTTTTAAAAAGTCTAATTCATTGCGCGCCCTTATAATAACATCATTAGATGCTCCAAGTATGCATCTTCCTGTTTTCATATCCTCATTGTATTGATCCTGAAATATTTTGCCATTTTCATAACTTGAAGATTGACAAAAAAGCGGTATTCCCCCCTCATTTGCAGCAGCAGCTTGTACAAAACAGCTGCTCAACATGAGTATCCAACAATGTCGTTTCCATTTATATTGTAGAGCCATATCCTCCCCCCTTCACGCCTGCATAGACACTAAACGTAATTAGCTCTACAAAACATATTTTCAACCTTAGATTGCAAACAATCCTTCTTAAAAATCCTCCTTATCTCATACAAAACTGTTCTCTACAGTTTTTTTAATACTTTTTTGATCAAGAATATAAGGGCGTTTTTATAGTGCTTCTTTAGCATTTTCTCGGAGTTTTCTTATCAAAGAAAAAAGTAATGCATAATAAAGTATATAAGGGTATACAGTTTATCGTGAAAAGCAAAGCCACATGCTCTGAAAAATTGTTCTCTGAACCTTCATTAAAGATCTTTAAAAACAATCATATATTTAAAGATAACCAAAAAATAACCATATAATTAAAAACTATAGCGTACACCTAAAATACCCTGAAGGGACTGTTTTGTTTTACGTCCTTTAATATAATGTGCCTCACCATATAACTTTAACTTCTCACTCACTAAACTGCTCAAACCGATTCCTAACTTACCTGCATTACCCGATAAGTCAGTGGTAAATGAATGCCGTTGATTAATCAATGTATGGTTGTCATCTTTATTCTCACGCAACCATGCTGCTGTAATATACGCAAGTGATGAGGAATCCATACGAGAACCAAATTCATATCCTAAAGATATGCCAACCTCACTGCGTAATGAAGTGAATGGACGCATGTCACCTATCATGTCATTCGATAACTTGATTTCTTTACCCTCAACTTGCAACCATGTAAATTGTCCATAAGGCTGCAACCAACTGCTCTTTGACGTCTTAAGTCGATAACCTGCTTCAAAGGAAGTGCCCACCGCCCATTGCCTATAGCTTCCTTCAATCCCTAAACCATTCGTTGAAACTGCCTTTAGAGTATTCTGATAATGATTATATTTTAAAATACCATCTAAATACCATCCACTATGATCCAAATAAGTGACATAAGCGCCAATGCCATAAGCATTGATACCGCTCATACCACCCCGTGCATGCGCAATGCGTGCGCGGTCATAACTGCCAAAACCACCTATATAAAATTCTCCATTTTCCAACTCGCTTAAACTATTGATCCCTAAAACAATACCTGTCTGATCCAACTTAAAATCTATATGCTCTGTAGCAATGCTCTCTTTAGACTTGATCGCATAGCTCCATAAAGCTGCATTCTTGTTACTTTTATCTAGAATTCCTCTTCCCGCACGCACGGTTTGCATTTCATTGTGAAAAACCATCGCTGGAGCCACAGACATAGACAATACCGCATCTGTAGAGGGAGTGGTTAAAAAGTGAGAAACTGAAAGCGTCTCTCTCAATTGTGGAGAAGGCTGTTCTTTATAAACTGGACGCAAAATCATTTGATCTGCTAAAGATTGTGAAGATTCTGAAACAACAGCCTGTTGCTTTCCATCAGAAAAATGAAGAGAACTTGCTGGATATGCCCCTCCAATAATTTGACTTCCAAGAGTTGAAACAGTTAGAGATACAGAAGCTGGAGATTTTTGCCTTAAGTTTTGGCGGTTTTCTCTTCGATGTAGCAACTTAATAGCATGCTCTTTTGTAACTGTAATAGTTGAAAGAGAAGAATCTGATTGATTTTGATTTAAATGCCACGCAGATCTACTCCTACTACGTGGCAAACTGTTGAGAAATGAAACATTATCAATAAATACCGCAGATAAATACCAAACTTTTTCACCCCCATCCTCATCAATTCTCTGTTTTAAACCATACATATAGGTTCCGCCATCAATAGTTTTAACATTTGCACCAGAAAAGCTTCTCAGAGTAAAATGTGCTCCT
The DNA here is from genome assembly GCF_042194445.1 of Bartonella sp. MF74HXZ. Classification (NCBI taxonomy): domain Bacteria; kingdom Pseudomonadati; phylum Pseudomonadota; class Alphaproteobacteria; order Hyphomicrobiales; family Bartonellaceae; genus Bartonella; species Bartonella sp. MF74HXZ. The sequence continues at coordinate 64,802 of NZ_JBHIMW010000001.1, forward strand.
CCACTTTGATCAACAATTAAATCAAGTTCTGTCGAAGAAGGATCAACAATTTCAATACCGGAATCTACAATACTTATTGTGTGAGAACCACGGCCATTCTTGATAAAGAGATAATCACCCTCTCCTTCTGCAAGGCTGACATTAAAATCGAAATGTAGACTCCCAAAAAGATTATCAATATAAAGCTTAGAGTAATGTAAATTGGATTCTATAGAAGTAAAAATAATATTTCCCACACCGCTTAGCTTCTTAATATAGGTTTCTGTGTTTCCATATCCAGTAGAAATAGAGTATAATTTAGCGTTTTCTCCTTCTAAATTAATATCGTCTACTGTTGTCTGAGAATTTTTATATTTAGTATAAAAGCTATTATTTCCAGCATAAAGATGGACTTGTCCAAAATCATGAATCTTTATTTTTCCTTCCAACATCGCACCAGCAAAAACCCATGAATTGGCTCCTTCTTTAATTGTTAGATTTTTTACAATGCTACCAGCATGAACTTCTTGAGCAGCATGGCGGTGTAAAGTCACAATATCCGCCTCTCCCCCTGCTAATACCCGCTGTACCCCACCCGCAAAAACCTCAGTATTTACGGCTAAGCCACCACTTTTTTGTACAAAACTATCATCATCTGCAAACCATTTAGCAAGAGTTTGTATTCCTCCACTCATCACTTTTGTTCCCACAGCCATCCCATCATCATATATATTCTGCTGTCCCGGCGTGTCATCTTGACCATAAAGTGTCGTGTTATAAGTGCTGCTCCCCACAATTTCACCATTTACATAACCCTCTCCGAAAACAAACTGCTCACCACCATAAATTTCAGCTCTCAATGCGGATCCTCCTCCCTCCACTCTTTGTTTTCCACCCTCGTAAATAATCGTAAATTCTGAGATACCCTGTTCCCCTACAATCTCTGAACCACCATTTTCAATTGTTGTATTCTTACTAAAACCACCAGTCTTAACATAGAGTGTTGCAGTTTCTGGAACTGTATTATTAATGGATAATTTAAAATCATCCGTTTCTCCATCACCAGCAATATAAACTATGCTATTGTCACCGAGTATGGAGTTTTGTAAATTTTTTTCACCTAGACCAGTAATGAAATCCTCTGCATAAAAATTGAAATCACCTGTATAAGAATTGGTTATAGAATCTTCCGAAGGAGAAACAGTATTGTCTTGCTCAAAAGAGTTATCTATAGGCAACTCCGTATGAGATGGAGAAAAGATAGGAGTAGAAATTTTTTCCAATGTAGATGATGTCGATAAAGACCAAATCTTTCCACCGTTATGATCTTTTTTCTTTAGAGCGTACATATAGACTCCATTATCAACAGTAGCTATCTCTTCACCCCCGAAATCTATCAGAGTAAAATGCGCATTTCCGCTTTGATCATGAATTAAATCAAGCTCCAAAACTAAATTCTGATTTTGTAGAAGAGAATTGGTCACTTCAGCACCAGAATCGATAACGCTGATGGTGTGATGACCTGCTCCTTTTTTTATAAGAAGATAATCACCGCGCTGTTCTGCAAAATTAGTATTAAACCTAAAATGTAAATTACCTGAAAGATTATCGACCTCAAGTTTAGAGTAATGTGGATTAAACACGGTAGAAGTAAAAACAACGCGCCCATCCCCGCTTAGATCCTCAATCAAAGAGCTTTCACCATCCATCTTGGAAGCAATAGAGTATAATGTGGTATCTTTGCCATTTAAAACAATTTTTTCTACTTCAGTATGAGATTGCTCAGCACCAGCATAAAGATAAATCCGTCCAGAATCATGAATCATGGTGTTTCCTTCTAATGTTGCACCAGAATGTAACCACGATTGTGCTTGATCCTTAATCGTTAAATCTTTTACATAGCCTCCTAAATCTATTGCTTGAAAAGCATTCCCTTGTAAGAGAACACCAATCGCGATTCCTCCTGCTAAAACGTGTTGTTCTCCACCAGAAAAGATCTTCGTATCAAATGCAAAACTGCTATAATGGTCTAGATCTTTTTCCACAAAAAGATTTTGTACCCCTCCTTCCATGATCTTTGTGCTAAAAACCTCTCCATCATCATACACATTCTGGTATCCTAGCACTCCATTTTTACCAGAAACGACAGTGTCATAGGCGCTACTCCTTACCATCTCACCTTTGATATCAGACTTTCCTGAAACAAACTGCTCACCACCGTAAATTTGAGCCCCTTCAGTTTTCCCCCCATCTTCAACCTTTTGTTTTCCCCCTCTCTTAACTGTACTATCCTGTGAAAGACCCTGTGTTCTAATAAGTTCAGTACCGCCTCTTTGAATTGTCGTATACAGGCTAAAACCACCGTTATAAACGGAAAGCTTTCCAGCATCTTTAACTATATTACTAATTGAAGTTTCTCCATTGCTATCAACTTTCTCACTGTTACTATCAAAGCTAGGATCAGCAATCGTAACAATCATTCCCTTTTCAATTGTGCGTTCTGTGAGATCATTCGATAATGAAGCCATCGCAGATGGTTGCAAGTTAAAATCAGAAAATAAAGAGGTATTTTCCTCATCAAGAGCATAATTCGCATCTAAATACCAAATTTTACCATTGCTCTTATTTTTTCTATGTTTCAAACTGTACATATAGGTTCCGGCATCAATAGCTCTGATTTTTTCACCAAAAGTGTTTGTCAGAGTAAAATGAGCGTTTCCACTATGATCAGAAATTAATTTAAGCTTTTTGTGGGAAGGGGTTGTAACCTCACCTCCAGAATCAGTAATACTTATTGTATGATAACCTGAACCACTTTTTTTAATAACAAGATAATCACTAAGATGCTTGGCAAAGTTGACATTAAACTCAAAATGTAAAGAACCTGATAGATCATCAATATTAAGCTTAGAGTAATGCTTATCAGCCCCAAGAGACGTAAAAATAACTCTGCCACTTCCAGTTAAATTCTGGATATTAACCTGAGAGAGAGTAGCGTTATTTTCAGTTGCAATAGAGTATAACTTGGTATCTTCTCCATTTAAAATAAGATTTTCTACTTCCGTAACAGCTTCACCATTCCCAGCATAAAGATAGAGGTTGCCAAAATCATTAACATTTGTATCCTTATCTAATATTGCACCAGCAAAAACCCATGATTGTGCTTGGTGATTAATTGTTAGATTATCCGCGTATCCAGAATCATATATCTTCTGAGTAGCTCTATCATATAAAGTAACTTCGCTCGCATTCCCTCCTGCTAAGATATTCTGCACACCATTTTTAAAAAGTTCGGTACTAAGTGCAAAAGCCCCCTCATTGATTGTAAAATCCTCATTTTCTGTATCAGCTGTATCAGTATCTTCTGAGAATCCGTTATTAAAATTCTCTTTACCATCAAGATTCTGGACACCTCCTTTCATAACCTTTGTGTCAACAACCATCCCCCCACTATAGACACTTTGTAGTCCTAGGATTCCATCTTCAGCATAAATTTCGGTGTTATAAGCACTACTTTCCTTATCTTTACGCAACAAACCAGTTCCAAGGACCCCCTTACCAAAAATAATCTGCTCACCACCATAGATTTTAGCCCCCTCAGCATTTGCACCACTCTCAACAATTTGTTTACCACCTTTTTTAACAGTGGCGTATTCTGAACTGCTCAGATTTTGGACGAATTCAATACCACCACTCTCAATTGTCGTATCCCTGCTAACACTTGCTGCATCAATGTAGAGTTTTCCACCTTCTTTAACCGTATTATTGATGGAATAGCCTGCATCTTCATATTTAAAGCTATTTATTTCAGAATCTTCAGAGTCACGATTAGTAATATAGATAGTAGCACCATCACTTATTATTGAATTTGTGAGTACTTCAAAGAATAGGTTTTCTAATCTCTTCCTTTCCTCTTCTGAATACTTACTTCCTTCTACTATCTGTTTATTCTCTATCCTTTTTGATCCCCCCTTTTTTTCTTTTAATCCCCTCACTTCCAATAACAATTTTTTTGTCTCTTCTAGATGTTCACTGATACTTACTGGTGTTAATAACTTTTCTTTTGGTGTCGCTACTCCATCTGCACTCGCAATCTTGACAAAAAAACCACTGGTCATTAATGCACAAAAACTTAATTTCAATTTGCGTTGCATTATTCACACTCCATAATTTCAAATTTAAATTCCCCCATTTAGAAAAAAGTGCATAGACCAAAACAACTCAATGCAATTGCTCAACCTCATGTTTTTTTAAGATAATAAAGCATTCGATGGACTAAACTCTGACAGATCAAATATACACCCTGTGTTTTAAAATGCATGCACAACTAAAAGATTTAATTTCTTTTTGATACGCTTAAAAAGTGTTATAATTACATCTATGGAAAAATATTTTTGAGATACCAAAGGCTGGTCTATAAATAAGATTGATCCCTCAATAGATAAAATAAAAATGGCATTAAACATTAAAGGAAACAGTAATGTTAATGAGAGCGGCCTTTATATCCACATATTTCTTCCTCTACAGCATTTAAAACAGTGTCTTTATTCTACTTAACTTGGATAATCTAAAGAACACTTATTCATGCTCATCAAGCCATAATCATTGTTCTAATATATAAGAAACGTCATAATATCGACTCGACAGTGATTTGAAATTTTTATAATTATAGTCAGTTAACTCATCATTTGATTTGTCATATACTGAAAGGGACATTCTATTCATGTCTATAAACTTAGAAATACAAGGTACAAGAAACAGAAATTCCCCTCGTCGCATTTTGTTTGCAAGCCTTATTGGCCCAACAATTGAATTCTTTGATTTCTATGTCTTTGCCACTGCCGCAGCTCTCATATTTCCTCATGTGTTTTTTCCAACACAAAATGATCAGATTGCCATTTTACAATCTTTCCTGATCTTTGGAGCGGCCTTTTTTGCCAGGCCCTTTGGATCAATTGTTTTTGGACATTTTGGAGATAAAATTGGAAGAAAAGCAACACTTATTGCTTCTCTTCTCACAATGGGTCTTTCAACAGTCATTATTGGTTTTCTTCCTACTTATGAAACCGCTGGATGGTTTGCCCCTTTCCTCTTGACCTTGTGCCGTATTGGACAGGGAATGGGATTAGGAGGAGAATGGGGAGGAGCTGTTTTGCTCGCAACAGAAAATGCCCCTCCAGAAAAGCGCGGCTGGTACGCGATGTTCCCCCAATTGGGTGTTCCAATCGGTTTATTTTTATCTATTGCCGTTTATTTAGGTCTGTTGCATTTCCTTGATCATGAAGAACTTTTAGCTTGGGGATGGCGCATTCCTTTTATTGCTTCAGTTGTTTTTATGATTATAGGATTATGGGTCCGTCTTTCAATCAATGAAACTGTTCAATTCAAAAAAACTCTTGAAAGTAAAGAACGTGTCAAAGTTCCTATCATCGATGTCTTTTTAAAATGTCCACGAATCCTATTTCTTGGAATATTTTCTGGTATGGCAACATTTGTTTTGTTTTACTTGGTCACCGCATATTTGTTAAGCTACTCAACAAACCATCTGCAATTGCCATTTTATCAAGCTCTTCAAGTCGAAATTGTTGGTGCTATTTTCTGTGGAATTTTTACTGTCATCACTGGAAAACTCGCTGATCGTATTAGACGTAGAACTTTGATGATTTGGGTTACAATCATCACCGGTATCTATTCTTTTGCAATTCCTTATTTCTTAAATTCTGGAGTTATAGGAGTCCTTGCAATGTCCGTTATCGGTTTGTCTATCATGGGGATGATATACAGTCCTCTTGGTGCTGTTTTGGCTTCACCATACCCAACAGCAATTCGATATACTGGTTCTTCTATTACTTTCAACTTATCGGGTATCGTAGGAGCCTCTCTTGCGCCTTATATTGCAGAATATCTGGTACAACATTTTGATACATCTTATATCGGTTATTATTTGCTTCTTGCTTCTTTTATTTCACTGATTTGCTTCGTCGGATTTACAGATGATGAAATATCCAACTAAAATATAATAAAGAAGAATAAAATAAGTACTGGCAGCAAAAATGCTGCCAGTTTCATTTTTAAAGACATGGGTTGCGGTATTTTCCACCACAATATTCCTGCAAACAAGGCACTCAAAAAGAAAAATAAAAAATCTGCAATATTGCTTATATAAGCAACAGTAAACATTCCTGATAGGATATGTGTTGTTCCCAACCACGAAACGCAAAAAAAAGCCAATATCACAGCCCATAAAACAAGCAAAATTCGATCAATTATCATGATGCCGTTTCATTTTTTTAATTGTAGGCCATATCTTTAATATGCCTAAAAGAAAAATCACAATAAAAATCCAACGCCCTCCCCCTGATCCTTTCGCAATAAAAAGCGCTGGATTTACTATTCCTATCAATCCTATAAAAATCAGAACAACAGAGATGAGACGCATTAAACCTGTTTTTCCCAACAACGATCTTCAGTCTGTTGCCAATACGTTAAATTATGATTTTCCATTTTATATTTTTTCCACTGTGCACGAACAAGACTCAACTGCTCATCATCTCTACCATCAAATATCACAACAAGCCGTTGATAAGTATCAATATTCGAACATACGGCTCCCTCTATGAGAAAACGAATCTTTGAATCATTCGGATTTTCTTGTCCTGTCGTCAGAAATACAGGCTGAAAGTTTGAATATTGATCACACTCAGTTCCATGTCCAATAAATGATTCATCCGCATAAACCCATAAATGCATATCCATAGAATCGCGTTGTTCTTCACTTACACATTGTATTGTTACCTTACCAAAACGAGCCAATGCACGCTCTACAAGCGTTGGCAAAATATCTTTCAGCGTTGACTGCGTCAAATGATAGAATAGAATATCCAACCTCTTAAGCCCTCATCACCCTTTATAAAAAGCTAACATCTTTTTTAGAGAAACTTCCATACCCACAGTATAAAAGGAAACGGTTCAAGATATAAACCCTCTTTTTTGATTGAGATGCATTATCCTTTTGCACGTGTCTTTAAAAGACAAAAAATTTTAATTTCAACGTTAATAAAAAATTTTTTTAAGTTATTTTCTAGATTCTTTGTAGACTATAGTTGAAAATAAAATATAATGTACGGAAAATTTAAAGAGGACCTCATAGGCAATTTTATATTATTTATTTGGTTAAAATATCCAATTCATAGAAGGATATTTTTTCGAACTTTATTACATTTTAACCGAAAGCAGTAAAAATATTTGCTACCGAATTAAAGACTGAGGATTTTCCCCAATTTATGCGTATTATTGAGTTCTACATCCTGAAACGTGTCCTTGTTTTGTTTAGTTCTGTTATGATTGCAGCAGTGGGCGTTAGTTGGACAGTACAAATTCTCGCACGGATAAACTTTCTCACAACAAGTAAACAAACACTCCTCACAGTCTTACAATTTTCACTCTCATTGGTTCCTTCTGTTGTTTTTCTTGTCATTCCATTTGCATTAGTGATCGCAATTACAACCATCCTTTCAGCAATGCATCAAGACTCAGAACTTGCTGTCATCAATGCCTCTGGTTTTCCTAAAAGTACTGTTTGGAAACCTATTCTTCTTCTTGCTATTGTTGCATCCTGTATCTCCTTTTCTATAGCTAATTTTGTTGTTCCTCAAGCGCGTCTTCATATGCGACAAATGCTAGCAAGCGCTCATTTTGATCTTATTAATCTATTCATTAATGAAGGAAGCTTCCAAAAACTCGCCAATAACCTTTACATAGAAATTGGCGAACGAAATCCAAATGGAACACTTGAACGCCTTTTCATTGCCGACCAGCGTGATCCTAAAACTGATCTTTTTTATTATGCAACAGACGCATCCATTGTGAGCAATAAAAACGGTAGTTTTCTGGTTCTCAATAACGGTGAAATAGAAAGAGTCAACCATCAGAATAACAGTGTTTCAATCGTTCAATTTAGCTCATATACTTTTAGCCTAGGGGAGTTTATCCCCAGTGATAAAGCACCTACTCTTTATCCAAAAGATCGATCTCTTTCTTATTTACAAAACCCTGATCCAAAAGATCCCTACTATCAACGAAAACCACTCCAATATAAAGCTGAGTTTCATCGCAGATTAACACAATGGCTCTACCCTATTGTTTTTTCACTTATTGCATTAGCAGCAGCAGGGGATGTATGCTCCCATCGACAAGCTCGTCATTCCGCAAATTTCTCAGCAATTGCCCTTTCTTTTCTGGTGTATTGGATAGGATATTTTTTCGCAGAAAAAGCAAAGAACGATCTTGCATACGTTCCACTCCTTTATATTATGCCCATAGGGACAAGTGCATTTGTCTTTTTTATGCTTTTAACGAATCATAAAATTGGGCTCCCCACAAAAGTTAATGAGATTATTCAAATCGCTTTCCAAAAAGTAATGAAAAAATTTGAACATCGAAAATCTCAAGATTCCTCGGATGAAATATCATGATTGGGTGGACACTTGGACGATACTTTTTTATACGTTATCTTAAAATAACTTGTTATTTCTGGGGAAGCATTTTTGTTCTTGCTCTTTTAATCGATTTCACAGAGAACTCCGGTAGGCTATCCTCCATTCCGCATCATACAGCAAAAGATGCATTTTTCCTCTCTGTTTTACGCATCCCTTTTATCATGCAACAACTTATCCCTTTCATTGCACTCTTTTCTGCAATGGCAACACTTATCTCGCTCAACAAAAAACTTGAACTTGTGGTGACTCGTTCAATCGGTGTTTCTGCATGGCAATTTCTTATGCCAGCTTGTTTGGGAGCTTTTCTTTTGGGATTATTTTCAATTCTCCTCATTAACCCACTTGCTGCATGGGGATTTTCTCAAGCAGAAAAAAAGATGACTGAATGGCGCAATAACAATGTACTAACACCTCTTCATAATACAGGTATCCACTGGTTAACACAACGTACAAATTTAGGCAGAACAACCATTGGTGCTAAATTTATCACCGACCAAGGACTTTCTCTTCTCGATGCAACCTTTGTAGAATACAATGACAACGCAACCGTCAAAAATTGGATTAACACCCCAAAAGCAACCTTGACTAATGGATCTTGGCTATTAACAAATGGAACAATCTATAAAATAGGGCATCCTCCTGAAAAATTTACCGTGTTGCAAATAAAAACCAATCTAAAACCTGAATTTTTAACGGAACGTTTAGCGAATCCCGCGACTATTCCATTTTACCAATTGCCAAAAAAAATTATGATTGCACGTTCATTTGGCTATTCTGCTAATAATTTTGATATGTATTTCCAATCTTTGATTGCATTACCGGCATTGCTTGTGGCAATGACCCTCATTGCAGCAACTGTATCTTTAAATTTTACGCGTTTCGGACAATCTAGAACGTTGATTCTTGGTGGAGTAATAGCTGGGTTTATGCTTTATGTTATTTCCGTACTTGTTCAAGCTTTTGGTAATGCTGGATATATTCCACCAATTATTGCAGCTTGGACACCCGTTGTTATTGCGTTATTCTTAGGAATCTCTTTTTTACTTCATAAAGAGGATGGCTAAGTGAAAGCATTAACACTTAAAAAAATTATTTTAAAAAAATTAAGTGCTCTCGCTTTTAAAAGTGTTATGGGAGTTATTTTAGGAGGCGCTTTGTCTTATTGTGCGCACGCTCAAAGCCTTATGTCTCCTTCTCAAAGTCGCATTCAAAATCCGGAACGTCCTCTTTTGCTCTCTGCGGATGAACTCATCTACAATCGTGATGAAAACACTGTTTCTGCACAAGGTAATGTCCAAATCGAATATGATGGCAATAAAGTTGTCGCTCAAAAAATTATTTACAATCAAAAAACAGGACGGCTTATAGCACAAGGGAACGTTGAAATTACTGAAAAGGATGGTAATAAAATTTATTCCAACCAAATTGATATGACCAAAGATCTTGGCGAGGGTTTTGTAAACGCCTTACGTATTGATACAGCCAACAATGTTCACTTTTCAGCCCAAAATGCTACACGCAAAAACAATCACATAACAGTCTTTGAAAATGCAACCTATACAGCCTGTGAACCTTGCTCTTATAAACCAGATAGAGACGTCCTATGGAAAATTAAAGCAAGAAAGATCATATGGAATAATAGCATCAAAAAAATTCGGTTTGAAAATAGCAGTTTTGAAGTTTTTGGTGTCCCGATTATAAAATTTCCAAATTTTGAGATCTATGATCCAACTGTCAGGCGTGCTAGCGGTCTGCTTACTCCTCATTTTTTTTATACTGATTATCTCGGTATGGGGATAAAGAATTCTTATTTTTGGAATCTCGCCCCTCACTATGATTTTACCCTTTCTTCTACTGTTTATACCCAACAAGGGCTTTTAACCGAAGGGGAATGGCGTCAACGTTTAAAAATGGGCAGTTATAATATTCGCTTTGCTCATATATACCAAATGAAACGGCATAGATTTGATAATGATACGATTGATGCACAGCATAAAAATCGTTATATGCTGGCAACAAAAGGGGACTTTCGTATTAATTCACACTGGACTTATGGATGGGATATTCTTGCACAATCAGATCGGCATTTTAGTCGTGCCTATAAACTTGAAAACTATAGCAATCCTACACAACTTTCTCAGATCTATCTGAATGGTCTTGCAGGAAAAAATTATTTTGATATGCGTTTTTATCATTTTAAAGTTCAAGATTCAATATTGAATGATCCTCATTATGAACGTCACTCTCGGCAAGCTTGGGTCCTACCGCGCATCGATTATTTTTTCACACCAGATGAACCCATTTATAATGGAGAGCTTACCTTCCATAGTAATATGCAATCAATTTATCGCCGTCATACTGACTTCAGTTCTACCGACCAGAACGGAAACCCTCTCAACATAGTAAGACTTTCTGGTATGGCTGGAAACAGTTTGCGTTTAACAAACGAGCTTCAGTGGAAAAAGCGCTTCAACACGCACAACGGACTCATCTTAACCCCCCTTCTCTCTCTACGAGCTGATATCATTACAACCAATGCAAGCGAAAATTATACAGCTTCTACAGAAAACAATTCCTCATCCGCAATTCATGGTTCAACAATTCGTGGCATGGCAACAGCAGGGTTGGAACTACGCTATCCCTTCCTTATTACAGCGGATCATTCTACACATATTATAGAACCAACCGCACAAATTTTTATACGCAATAATGAACAATATATTGGAAAAATTCCTAATGAAGATGCTCAAAGCTTTGTCTTTGATGCAACCACTCTCTTTCAACGAGATAAATTTTCTGGTTATGATCGTGTAGAAGGTGGCACAAGAGCCAATATAGGTCTAAGATATTCTGGAAGCTTTAATGACAATTGGTCTCTTTATGGTCTTGTTGGACAATCCTTTCATCTAGCAGGAAAGAATTCTTTTGCAGAAAAAGACTTTGTCAATGTCGGTATTCATTCTAGCTTAGAGGCAAAACGTTCAGACTATGTTGCAATGTTTGGTGCAACCCATAAAAGTGGTTTTTCCTTAGAAACGCGTGGACGCTTTGATAAAAAAACAGGAAAAATCCGCCGTAGTGAAATCGAAGCATCACAAAAATGGCAAAATTTTTGGGCGGCTCTACAATATGCCTATATCGCAAAGCAACCAGATTATGAATATCCTCAAGAGCGCCAAGAAATTTCTTTTCAAACAGGACTTAAACTGGCAGATTATTGGTCTATTAATAGCAACGCCGGTTATGATTTAGTATCTGGTACATTTGTAAAGCGAGGAATTAGCTTGAATTATACAGATGAATGTTTCGGGTTAACATTCGGTTATCAACAGGTAACGAATCCGGGCAGGAAAACACCCTTGCAAAACTTTAACTTCTCTCTTTCATTGCGTACGATTGCAGATATCGGAAAAAAGATAGATTAATTTATAAAGAGAATGTATCAGTCATTTAACTTATCATTGTTTTTATGAAAAAAAACGTATATTTTGAGTAACTGATAAGAATTGATAAACAATGCGAAAGCCTATTCACATGAATAAATTGAAAAAGCGTGTTCTTGCTTTATTTTATATTACGTCTTTGAGCGTAAGTAGCCTGCTAATAAATGAATTTTTGATTCCAACGGTCTTTGCGCAGACTTCTATTGTTGTTACAGTTAATGGCAACCCCATCACAAATTATGATATACAAAGGCGCCTTGCTTTTCTCAGATTACAACAAAAGCAAGGCAATTTGGTGGCACAGGCTAAAAAAGAGCTTATCGATGAAAAGCTAAAAAATATTGAAATAAAACGTCGTAATATTGAAGTAAGCAATGATGAAGTTGATAGAGCTTTTGAGAATTTTGCGACACAAAATAATATGACGATTGATCAGCTCAACCAGATTCTGATCCAAACTGAGATCACTGTGCAACACTTTAAAGATTACATCCGTGGACAAATAGGATGGGGGCGTCTTGTTAGTGCACGCTATCAAGCTGAAACAGGTATGATTAGCGAACAAGAAGCTGTACGCAGGATATTAAAAAATGGTGGTGTGAAACCTTCAACCAATGAATATACATTACAGCGAATTGTTTTTGTCATTCCTGCACATCGTCGTTCAGAAATTTTTGAAAGACGTCAAAGAGAAGCAAGCAATTTTCGCGCACATTTCCGTGGATGTGCCAATGCTCACAATCAAGCAAGAGGTATTTTAGACGTTACTATCCGCCACTTAGGAAAGTTTCTGGAGCCCCAACTTCCCAATGCATGGGAACAAGCTATTCTTGCAACGCCTGCTGGAAAAATGACAAAATTACAAGAAACATCTGATGGAATCGAAGCAATTGCTGTCTGCAAAATAAAAAGAGTTTCTGATGATTATGTCGCTCGACTAATATTTTCTCTTCAAGATAGTAGAAAAAGAAGCCCGCAAAAACTTGAAGAATTAAGCGACAAATATTTAGGAGAACTGCGGCGAGTGGCGCGCATTAAAAATTCATAATGGCTGCTCTTATTGTTAGCGGTGGTGATCCTGCCGGAATTGGTCCTGAAATAGTACTAAAAGCGTGGAGTTTGCGTGTTACGCGCCAAATTCCACCTTTTGTGCTTCTTGCTGATCCAGATGTTATTCGTTCGCGCGCTCGTTTTTTACAGATTGATGTTGAGGTGCAATCTGTTTTAATCAATAATTCCGCAAAAAATTTTCAAAACGCTCTTCCTATCATACCGTTAAAAAACAAACAAAGTGATCAATTAGGTATACCTTCATCGAATAATGCCGCTGGAATTATTGAAGCAATTCAACGCTGTGTTCAATTGATTCAAAATGGCCATGCATGTGCACTTATCACTTGTCCTATTGCAAAAAAGAATCTTTATGATGCCGGTTTTCAATTTCCAGGTCATACAGAATTTTTAGCCGATTTAGCCCATAAAGCTTTTCATAAATGTTATCATCCAGTTATGATGTTAGCAGGACCTCGATTAAAAACAGTACCAATAACTGTTCATATTCCATTTAAAAATGTTCCTTCACAGCTTACCCGTGATTTAATTATTCAAACGGTACTTATTACTGAATGTGACTTAAAAACACGGTTTAAAATAACGTCACCCCGACTAGCTGTTGCTGGTCTTAATCCTCATGCTGGAGAAGGAGGTGCAATGGGAAAAGAAGATATTGAAGTTATCACTCCTGCTATTGAATATCTTAAAAAGAAAGGACTCAATATTGCAGGACCGCTGCCTGCCGACACAATGTTCCATGAATGCGCAAGAAAGGCATATGACGTTGCCATTTGTATGTATCATGATCAAGCCCTTATCCCTGTTAAAACATTAGACTTTGATAGCACTGTTAATGTCACGTTAGGTCTCCCTTTTATTCGCACGTCTCCAGATCACGGAACTGCTTTTGATATTGCTGATAAAGCGATAGCCTCTCCCGAAAGCTTTATTGCTGCTCTTAAACTTGCAAATCAACTTGCCGAAAATAGTTTAATACCATGCCAATAGATAACCTCCCTCCTCTACGTGAGGTCATTGATATATATGGATTACAAGCGCATAAATCTTTGGGGCAAAATTTTCTTTTTGATCTTAATTTAACATCTAAAATTGCTCATCACGCAGGTAATATAGAAGGAAAACCTGTTCTTGAAATTGGTCCTGGTCCTGGAGGTCTCACACGTGCCTTGCTAGCAAAGGGCGCCATTGTAACAGCAATAGAACGCGATGAACGCTGCATACCAGCTCTCTTAGAAATAGAAAAACACTATCCTAAAAAATTAAAAATTATTTGTAATGATGCACTGAAGCAAGACTTCTCAAAACTCTTTGAAACAAGCCCAGAAAAACCTCGCATTATTGCAAATCTTCCCTATAATATTGGGACACAACTCTTATTAAATTGGCTTTTGACTGAACCATGGCCTCCTTTTTATGAATCAATGACATTGATGTTTCAACGTGAAGTTGCCAAACGGATTACAGCTAAACCTCAATCTACTCATTATGGACGTCTTAGTGTCTTAACTGGCTGGCGTACCACTGCTAAAATTGCTTTTGATGTGCCCCCTCAAGCCTTCATACCAATACCTAAAGTAACTTCTTCCGTTGTTCATATTATTCCGCGAACACAACCTCTTGCCTGCTCTGCACAAAAACTAAGCCTCGTCACAAAAACCGCCTTTGGACAAAGACGAAAAATGCTTCGTCAAAATCTCAAAACACTTGGAGGTGAAGTGCTGTTAGAAAAAGCTGGAATTGATGGAACACGCCGTGCTGAAACGCTATCGGTTTCAGAATTTGTAACTTTAGCGCATCTAGTGCTCTAAAAAACTGCACTTTTTGTTATGCAACCTTTTTTAATCAAGACATTTATCGATCTTTTCAGCAATAAGCCCATCAACAAAAGAGTCAAGATAAGAACAGCGCTCGCGTTTTACGGTTTCAGCTAAATAAATTGATTTAATAAAAGATAAAGATTGATCTAAATCTTCGTTAATCACAACATAATCATAAGAACGCCAATGCTTTAACTCCGTTCGTGCATTTTCCAATCGTAAATTGATGATATCTTGACTATCTTCTGCTCGACGATGTAAACGCGAAACAAGCTCTTTCATTGATGGTGGAAGGATAAAAACAGATACAGTGTCTCCTAGCATCTTTTTTTGCAGCTGCTCAGTACCTTGATAATCAATATCAAATAACATATCACGGCCAGTACTCAATGCGTTCTCAACAGTTTCACGTAAAGTGCCATAATAATTCCCGTGAACTTCTGCCCATTCAATAAATTCATCTCTATCACGCTTATATTCAAACTCTTCCTTTGAAATAAAGTGATAATGCAGCCCATCTACTTCACTAGGACGCCTTTTCCTTGTGGTCATACTTACGGAAAGCTCTAATTGTCCATCTTTTAGAAGTAATCGAGAAATTGTTGATTTACCAGCACCTGAAGGTGAAGAGAGAATAAATAAAAAACCGCGGCGTTGATTTATTTTTATAGCACTCAATTTACTTTCGAAGACTGTCATTACATCACTCTACTTTGTTCATAAATGTTTCTCCAAAATTTGAATTATACATTATCTCAACCTTTCCCCTAATCAATGTGTTTTCTTAGCAGTTATCAATGTTATTCTGCTCTTTTTTGAGATAAGTTATTAGCAGTGTATTCACTGCTTTCTTAAATATTTTTATCCATACGCTAATCCCACTTGTGACAGACAAGAAAATGATTTTTTATCATTCTCATAAAAAGTTTAAAGAGAAAAATTTTACTATATTTTGCATTCTCACTTACGATGCAAAAAGATGTATTATCATTATAAATTCAATGTCTTGCCTTTAATTCTCGCCACTTGCGAACATTCACATTATGTTCCTCTAAAGTTCGAGAAAAAACATGCCCTCCTGAACCATCAGCAACAAAATAAAGTGCATCACTGCTTGGTGGATGTGCCACCGCTTTCAAAGAATCTCGACCTGGATTTGCAATAGCTGTTGGAGGCAAACCATTAATTTTATAAGTATTATATGGTGTTTCCTTCTCAAGATCTGAACGATAAATTGCACGACCTGATGGCTTTCCTTTTCCTCCAAAGAGACCATAAATAACTGTTGGATCCGATTGAAGACGCATATGCTTTGTAAGGCGGTTATAAAATACCGCAGCAACCATTGGTCTTTCTGCTGCAATTCCCGTTTCTTTCTCAACAATTGAGGCTAATATAACAAATTCATCAATTGATTTAATAGGTAAATTAGGTGAACGCGTAGCCCATATAGCATGAATTAATTTTGTCTGTCCTTCACGCAATCTGTTTACAATCTCTTTACGCGTTGTCCCCCGAATAAAACGAACAGTATCCGTCATTAAACAGCCCTCTGGAGGCAAATTTTTTGGAAGATCTCCAATCAAAATTTCATTCGCAGCTAATCGATCGAAAACTTGCTGAACCGTTAAACCTTCAGGTACTGTAAATGTATACTCAATAGATTTTCCTTTCACAAGAATATCCATAATATCCTGCATCGAGGAATGAGCCGGAATTAAATATTCACCAGCCTTCAGATGTGTTGTTTTTTGGTGATAACCAACCCCATAAACAAAAATATCTGATGATCGAATGAAACCACGTTTTTCTAGCAATGAAGCAATTTCACGAATTCCCGTGCCAGGATGGATAAGAACAATTTGTTCTTCCTCAATTTTCCCCTTTTCTTCAAAAATACTTTTTCCAATATAAAGAGGAATACTTATGGCGAAAAGAATAACCACAATCAGCATAAGAAAAAAATGACCGAGAATAACCAACGGATTACGGACGATCGATGATTTCTTTCGTTTTTTATGTACTAACATGTCATAACTATCTGCTAAATGATTCGAAGAGGAATCACTTACGTCCTTTAATGATTTTCCTTTTTTCACATCGGACATAACCCCTCAATAGCGATTAAGGACAATATTATAATTTCTCATTCATCTTATAACAAAGTAGAAAACTCAAAAGCAGAAATTAAATAAAAATACTTATTATCCCCTAAAACGTCGCATCACCAACGATGCATTTGTCCCACCAAATCCGAAGGAATTAGAAAGAATCGTATCAATCTTTCGTTCACGCGGTTTGTGTGGTACAAGATCGATTTTCGTTTCAATCGATGGATTGTCAAGATTAAGTGTCGCTGGAGCTATATTATCCCGTATAGCTAGAACAGAAAAAATAGCCTCAGCGGCACCGGCGGCACCAAGTAAATGCCCGATAGATGATTTCGTTGATGACATGGATACTTGTGATGCATAATTCCCTAAAACACGCTCAACAGCTGCTAGCTCTATGGAATCAGCCATCGTTGATGTACCGTGAGCATTAATATAATCAAGTTCACTCACATTCACTTGTGCACGCTTAAGAGCAGCCATCATACTACGCTGAGCCCCTTCGCCACTTTCTGAAGGCGCTGTAATGTGGTAAGCGTCACCAGATAAACCATAGCCAATAACCTCAGCATAAATACGCGCTCCTCGTTTTTTGGCGTGTTCCAGCTCTTCTAAAACAACAATTGCTGCTCCTTCCCCCATCACAAAACCATCACGATCAGCATCATAAGGACGAGATGCCCGTTCAGGATCATCATTGCGACAAGTAGAAAGAGCTCTACAAGCTGCAAAACCTGCAAGAGATATCCGATTTATCGGAGACTCGGTCCCCCCTGCCACCATGACATCTGCATCACCAAACATAATCAAACGTGCTGCATCACCAATCGCATGCGCCCCTGTCGAACAAGCCGTTACAACAGAATGATTAGGCCCCCGTAAACCATATTGAATAGACACATAACCAGAAGCAAGATTAATCAAACGACCTGGAATAAAAAAAGGAGAAACACGACGAGGTCCCTTATCACGAAGCGTATAACCAGCTTCAACAATGCCCTCAACTCCCCCAATTCCCGAACCAATTAACACACCTGTACAAATCTGATCTTCATCATTCTTAGGAAACCATTCGGCATCTGCAAGCGCTTGGTTAGCAGCAGCCATTGCATAAACAATAAATGCATCAACTTTACGTTGCTCTTTAGGTTCCATATACAAATCAGCATTATAGGTCCCCTCTGTTCCATCCCCTACGGGGATACGCGCAGCAATCTGGCATGGCAAATCTGACACATCAAACTCAGTGATACGTCGGACACCACTTCTTCCTTCAAGAAGTCGTTTCCAACTATATTCAATATTACCAGCTAATGGAGATACCAATCCTAAACCAGTAACAACAACACGTCTCATAACTTCTAACCTTGAACTAAACTTCACCTCTCAAAGCTCTCTTTTCAAAAAAGCTCCGAAGAATATAGGCAAAAGCAATTTATGCCTTTGCCCTTTAGTAATCATGCAGAAGCTTTATCAATGAACTTGACTGCATCACCAACTGTGAAAATCGTTTCAGCAGCTTCATCTGGAATTTCTACCCCAAACTCTTCTTCAAAAGCCATAACGAGTTCAACCGTATCAAGGCTATCAGCTCCTAGATCATCGATAAAGCTTGCATTTTCTACAACTTTATCAGCATTAACCCCAAGATGTTCCACAATAATTTTCTTAACGCGCTCTACTGTATCACTCATGTTGAAATCCTCGAATTTATATTTTCCTATAATTTGGTTAACTATATCGGCTCATCTAATCAAGCAATAGATGCATTACTTTAAAAGATTTTAGCAATGATTTAAAACATCCTGTGGATATCCCCTACAAAATGAACCAATCTGACATTGCGACATCAATTGATCAACGGTCATGTTAAAGAAATAGATGCATCTTTCTATTTCAACCGTTACTATCTAAAATAATACAACTCATAAATCAATGTGGAATAAAATAAATACTCAAATCATTGCCATTCCACCATTGATATGGAGTGTTTGACCTGTCGTATAGGCTGCTTCATCGCTTGCTAAATAAACAGCAGCAGCAGCTATTTCTTGCCCACTTCCCATACGCTTCATTGGAATCGCAGCCATAATGGCTTCTTTTTGCTTTTCATTAAGCTTGTCTGTCATTGCAGATTTAATAAATCCTGGAGCAATACAATTGACAGTGATGTTTCGCGAAGCAATTTCTTGTGCCAATGCTTTAGAAAAACCTATTAAGCCTGCTTTTGCAGCACAATAATTCGTTTGTCCAGGATTTCCCACAACACCAACAACAGATGTAATGTTAATAATCCTTCCATAACGGCGGCGCATCATAGAATGTATTAATTCACGCGTCAAAAGAGAAGCAGCTGTTAGGTTAACTTCTAAAACATCATCCCAGTCTTTGTCTTGCATACGCACAAAAAGACCATCCCTAGTGATTCCCGCATTGTTAACCAAAATATCGACACCATCCATTTCTCTTTCTGCAACTTCAGCCAATTGTTTAATCGATTGGCGTTCAGAAAGATTAGCGGGAAATACAAAAACATTCTGCCCTAACTCTGCCGCCACTTCTCTAAGCTTTTCTTCACGTGTTCCATGAAGTCCAACAATGGCTCCTTGTGCATGAAAGCAGCGTGCAACTGCCTCACCAATTCCTCCCGAAGCCCCCGTTACAAGAGCTTTACGTCCTGTTAATCTAAACATTTTTTTAACTCCTTATAGATTAAACGCCAAGCATGCCTAGCGCTGATTCTATTTCATCAACTGTTCCAATTGTTACCCCCTTTATATCTTTGTTAATACGACGCGTTAGACCTGTTAATACTTTTCCAGAACCAACTTCAAAAAGCGTATCAACCCCATTAGCAGCGATCCATTCTATTGTTTCACGCCATCGCACTCTCCCAGTCACTTGTTCAACAAGAAGAGTAGTAATACGCTCTGGATTGCTCTCAGGTGCAACAGAAACATTAGCAATCAAAGGAACAATAGGGGGCATTTTGTTAACAGTCAAAAATGCTTTCTTCATGGCATCAGCAGCAGGTTGCATTAAAGATGAATGAAAAGGTGCAGAAACTGGAAGAAGAAGTGCACGTTTTGCACCTTTTGTTGATGCAATCTCTACCGCTGTCTCAACTGCTTTTGCTTTACCTGAAATAACAATTTGCCCACCACCATTATCATTAGCAATCTGACATAGTCCTTCTCCAGAAACAGTTTCGCAAATTTCTTCCACAATGTGCTCTTCCAAACCAATCAGTGCTGCCATAGAACCTTCACCAACTGCGACAGCAGCCTGCATAGCATTGCCACGAATACGCAAAAGTCTCGCCGTATCTGTGAGAGTAAATGTACCAGCAGCACAAAGGGCCGAATATTCGCCTAAAGAATGACCAGCAACAAACTTTACCTTTTCTTCTATACGAAGCCCTAATTGTTGCATCACACGAATGACAGCCATGGATACAGCCATTAATGCCGGTTGTGCATTTGCTGTTAACGTTAAAACATCTGCTGGTCCTTCAAAAATGATCTTTGATAATTTCTCACCCAAAGCATCATCAACTTCCTCGAAAACCATCCGTGCGGCAATAAATTGCTCTGTAAGCGCCTTCCCCATACCAACAAGTTGACTTCCCTGCCCTGGAAAAATAAAAGCTGCACCCATTTATCAACTCCTAAAATTGTACAATTAAATTATTCTCTTTTGACCTTATTCATCCGCACAAATCAAGATAAAGCCCTTTATTTAAAACGAATACCACTCTTAAAATTATATTTTAAAGGCGGAATTTGATATAAAAACTTAGGAACGTAGGGAGCTATAAACTGAATAACACCCAAACTTATGAGACTTCCTAAAATTGCACCTGCTAAAATATCAAAGGGATAATGTACACCCACAAAGATGCGCGCCCAACAGATCAAGCACAAAAACACCGTGGCAAATTTAAAAGCAACTTTGTATCGGTAAAAATAAAAGTTAGCTGCATAAGATGCAATGGTCAAGGCATGATTACTAGGAAAAGAAGCTGTTGCACGATGTTGAATAAGCGGTGTCGCTAACCCTACCACGAATGGGCGAGGATGAAAATAAAAAAGAGAAATGAGATAACCTATGAAAAGAGCCGCACAAATACTCATGCAAATGCTTAGTACGACACATCGTTCCCTCTCCCCACCACAAAACCACAACGCACAAAGATGGAGAGGAATAATGTAAATTAAAAACTTTGCACAAAAAATACTAAACAAAACTACAAT
Organism: Bartonella sp. MF74HXZ; assembly: GCF_042194445.1. NCBI lineage: Bacteria > Pseudomonadati > Pseudomonadota > Alphaproteobacteria > Hyphomicrobiales > Bartonellaceae > Bartonella > Bartonella sp. MF74HXZ. Next base: position 85,977 of record NZ_JBHIMW010000001.1, read on the forward strand.
CGACCAAGCTTGATGATTGCCGACAAACATTTCAAAGAGTGTGACATCAATCTGGTTTAGAAAGTCCATTTTTCTCTCCTTTATGTTACAGTACTATCTTTTTGTAGAAGAGGGAAATATATCAAGATTTAGCAAATAAATTTTTTTATGTGCATAAACTTGCTATTTTAAAAGATAACCTGTAGATATGAAATATTCGTTGCCGGCACTTTAGCTGGAGGTTGAACGGAGGGCTGTAAAATATCAGTAGGAAATACAATGTTTCCGGCCTCCCGTGTCTCCGCTCTCGGATGTCTCGAATCGTAAACGCGTCCTTTCTTCTTTGGATTTCCAAAAAAGACAAGTCGCAGAGGCTTTGCGCTAAAACCGGTAAGATTTAATTGAAGAAAGGCAAAACAACAATGGCTCTTTATGAACATATGTTCCTTGCCCGACAAGACATTACACCGCAGCAAGTTGATGAACTTTTGAGTCTCTACAAAGGTGTCATTGAAGCACATGGTGGGAAAGTTGGGCGTATAGAAAATTGGGGACTTCGTCCTCTTGCTTACCGCATTCGTAAAAACCGTAAGGCTTATTATACCTTGGTCAATATTGATGCACCAGCTTCAGCAATTGCTGAAGTGGAGCGTCAGATGCGCATCAATGAAGATATTTTGCGTTATATGACCATTCGCGTAGAAAAACACGAAAAAGAAAAATCTGCTATGCTCTCACACCTTGATCGCAATAGTCACATTGGACACGATGAAGAGCGTCCTCGTTTTCCACGTCGTCAACGTGAAAATGCTATAGAAGGGGTAGAATGATGACTGACACCAATCAAAACTCTGCACGTCGCCCTTTTCATCGTCGTCGTAAAACATGTCCTTTTTCAGGGACCAATGCTCCCAAAATTGATTATAAAGACATCAAGTTGTTACAACGTTATATTTCCGAGCGTGGGAAAATTGTTCCTTCACGGATTACTGCTGTTAGTCAGAAAAAACAGCGTGAATTAGCTAATGCTATCAAACGTGCTCGCTTTTTAGGCTTACTTCCATACGTTATAAAGTAAACGCTCAATACGCTATGCAACTGGAGAGTTTCTCCAGTTGCTTTTCTTATATGATTAAAAAAATAGCTTGTTGCATCCTATGTTAAGCTATTACATGTTAAAGTTGGGGTATTGGCACGCCCCTAACTGCAGAAAGCAGGACAGCAATAAATGAAAAAAAATCGTACCTATGAGATATTAATCGGTATTTTAGCAGGATTATTTGCTGTTGTAATAGGAATGGCAATCATCAGTGTTGCAAATATCGCGCCCTTTTTTTCTCTTCTTCTTGGCTGCTTTCTTTCATTGCCAATTTTTATTGTTGCGTTCGGTCAAGGAACATTAGCCAGTCTCATCGCCCTCATAAGTGCCACTGTTGTTCTTATCATAACCACTAATACCTATATTGCTCTTGGCTTGATGTTCTTATTTTTCCTTCCTGCTGTCTATGCTTCTTGGCTTCTTGGGCTTGCACGACCAGCGCAAAAAGAAAACGAACTGATATGGTATCCATTATCATCGGTTATTTTTCATTTAACTAATTTTATCGCTCTTATAGCAACTTTCATTGGGCTCTATGTTCAAACCCGTCCTTCCACACCCGTCATTGCAAAAAAAATCACCGAAAACATAGCACAAACTCTGCAACAATCACAGTCAATAAAAGAAGCCGATATACGCGCTTTTAGTGAGCTTTTAATGACGCATCCAGCAACTTTTACTGCTGTTTCTTTGACTCTTTATAGTTTGGTTTTTCTCATTGGTAACCTTTACTTTTCCATGATAGCAGCACAACACATGAAATGGCTGAAAAGACCCCGTGATGATTGGAGCCAAACTCTCCGCCTTCCAATTTCTGGAATTGTTATTTTCATTATTGTTTGCATAGCATCGATGATTGAGTTGAGCGCTTCTCTTAACTTGAGTACCCGTGTCTTTAGTACTGCATACACTGTCATCATATTAATTAGTGGTCTAGCATATCTTCACAATATTACAAAAGGGGTAAACGGTCGGATTATTATACTTTCTCTTGTTTATATTGCTATTTTAACAGTCGTTTTTACTCCACCTATTGTTTTCATGATGCTTTTGATGGGAATTTGGGCTGCTATTCAATATAATTTTCAATCACGCAAAAAACTCCACTAAATTTATTTGTTCGAAAGGAAAAACTATGGATATTATTTTACTTGAGCGCATTCCTCGTCTTGGTCAGATGGGTGATATTGTCTCAGTTAAAGATGGTTATGCGCGTAATTTTCTCTTGCCTCAAGGTAAAGCTTTACGTGCAAATGAAGCCAATAAAAAACATTTTGAGATACAACGTGCACAACTTGAAGCACGTAATCTTGAACGCAAAAGCGAAGCGCAAAAAGTTGCTGAAAAACTTGATGGACAATCATTCATTGTTGTTCGTTCTGCTGGTGAAACAGGACAACTTTATGGTTCTGTGTCAACACGTGATATTGCTGAAATTATAACAGATGAAGGCTTTTCTATTGGGAGAAATCAAGTCGAACTTAACCATCCAATAAAAATGATCGGTCTTCACACAATCACTCTTAGCTTACATCCTGAGGTTCAAATTTCTGTGATTATTAATGTTGCGCGTTCTACCAGTGAAGCACAACGCCAAGCAGAAGGTGAAACTCTCACTTCTGCTAAAGAAATATATAATATTCAAGAAGAATTATTAGAAGAAAATCAGGAAGAATTATTGGTAGAAGAAATTAATGACAACGATATAAACAGTTCTCATCAAGAAGCTTAATTGCTATTTTTGCTTTCTGTTTTATATTTTTTATTCTATTTTAAATATTGCTCATAAAATACTCACATTTTAAAATTGAGTATTTTATGGCTATCATACATAAAGAACCTAATTTTTATGAAAGAATTAGCAATATATTATTTAAAGGCATTACATGCCGATAATGATGATATCACTAAGAGGAAATATCTTTTGTTTCCAGCATATAAAGCAAAAATAATTTAAAGTTCTACCCTTAAAGGTAAGGCTTGTATGAGCAGTAAGTTGATTGTATCCTCACATGATCTGAAATAATTTCAGTTATAAAAGAGTAATTCTACTTACACAGATATTGGAATTTTAAGGTCATGTAACTTCAAAATACTTAAATTTAGAGTACCAAAACTTCCACTTTAAAATTACGTATTATAAAACAAAATAGATAGACGTTACATAAATAATACACAAATGATAAATGAGCAACGAAAAGAGAGTTTTGAAAAATTATATAATTTTAACTTAAAATGAAGGGTTGTAGCTCTATTCTTTTAATTATACGATTTTCAATTTATCGCCTAAAGTAGCTAGACTTGGAATTTTAGTGGAAAAATATTATGGAAGAAACTAACGTTGTTAATGTCAGCTCTTCAAAAAAAGAGGATTCTCCTTCTTTTCGGCAACTTCCGTATAATATTGAAGCTGAACAGGCATTGCTTGGTGCCATCTTTATCAACAATGATTCTCTTGACCGCGTTTCAGATTTTCTAAAACCAGAACATTTTTTTGAACCATTGCATCAAAAAATTTATCATGTTTTATCTCACCTTATTAAAACAGGAAAACGTGTAGATCCAGTTACAATCAAGCCCTATATCCAAATGGAAGAAAAAATTGGAGATATTACTGTATACCAATATGTTGTTCGCTTAGCCACAGAGGCAGTCACTATTATTAACGCTGAAGATTATGGACGCGTCATTTACGATCTTTTTATCCGCCGATCTTTGATTAACCTTGGAACTCAAGTTGTCAATACAGCCTTTGATGCTCCTGTAGAACTCACGCCTACCCAACAAATTGAAGCTGTTGAAAATCAATTATTTGAGCTAGCAGAAAAAGGGAAATATGGAGGTGGATTTGAAAATTTTAATGAGGCTATCAAAAAAGCTATCGATATGGCAAGTGCTGCGAAAAAGCGCTCTTCACAATTATCAGGGATAGCCACCCATATTAAAACACTTGATGAAAAAATGGGAGGATTACAAGCATCTGACTTAATTATCCTTGCGGGACGCCCTGGTATGGGTAAAACCTCACTGGCTACCAATATTGCCTTTAATATTGCTAATGCTTATAATCGCAATGCCAATATTCAAGAAAATGAAGGCGGCATTGTAGGTTTCTTCTCACTTGAAATGTCCTCAGAACAGCTTGCAACACGTATTATTTCTGAACAAACAGAAGTCTCTTCTTCTGATATTCGGCGTGGTAATATTTCAGATGAACAATTTTCAAAAATTATTCGTGCGGTGAACCAACTACAAAAGGCACCACTTTATATTGATCAAACTGGGGGAATATCAATTACGCAATTAGCTGCTCGTGCGCGGCGTCTTAAGCGACAACATGGTTTAGATATCTTGTTTATTGACTATATCCAACTCATGACAAGCAGTTCAAAGCGTTCATCAGAAAATCGTGTTCAAGAGATCACAGAAATTACCACAGGATTAAAAGCATTAGCGAAAGAATTGAACATTCCTATTATCGCTCTCTCTCAACTTTCACGTCAAGTAGAAAATAGAACAGATAAACGTCCACAACTTTCAGATTTACGTGAATCTGGTTCAATTGAGCAAGATGCCGACATTGTTCTGTTCGTCTATCGCGAAGAATATTATCTCAAAAATGAAGAACCAAAGTTAGGTAGCTTGGAACATCAAAAATGGCAAGATGAGATGGATAAAATTATGGGAAAAGCTGATGTTATTATTGCGAAACAGCGCCACGGGCCGACAGGAATCGTGCCACTTGCCTTTCAATCTGATTTCACACGATTCAGTGATCTGGCCGATAGCAATTATCTTCCAGAGCAAATTGGTTAAATCAACATGGCGCGTAATCGTATTCAATTTATCTGTCAAAATTGTGGAACTGTCCATTCTCGTTGGGCAGGAAAATGTAGTGCTTGTGGAGAATGGAATTCCCTTGTTGAAGAAACTATAAATAGCGGTATAGGAAGTGGTCCTAAGCAGAGTGCTCGTAAAGGACGCATCGTCACACTCACATCTCTTTCTGGAAATATCGAAGATGCTCCACGTATTCATTCTGGTATTGCTGAACTTGATCGTGTTACCGGTGGGGGCTTTGTCCGTGGATCAGCACTCCTTGTTGGAGGTGATCCGGGTATTGGTAAATCAACATTGCTGACACAAACAGCCGCTGCTTTATCACGTAAAGGATATAATGTCATCTATGTTTCAGGTGAAGAGGCTATTGCGCAAATTTGTCTGCGCGCACAAAGGCTTGAAGCTAACAATACAGAAGTGAAACTTGCTGCTGAAACCAATGTTGAAGATATTCTGGCAACCTTAAGCGAACATAAAAACCTTGATATGGTGATTATCGATTCGATTCAAACCCTATGGTCAGATACAGCAGATTCATCACCCGGCACTGTCACACAAGTACGTATCGGTGCTCAAGCAATGATCCGCTTTGCCAAGAAAACAGGAGCCGCCGTTGTTCTTGTTGGTCATGTTACAAAAGATGGGCAAATTGCTGGTCCTCGAGTCGTTGAACATATGGTTGATGGCGTTCTCTATTTTGAGGGTGAAGGAGGACATCATTATCGCATTCTTAGAACTGTAAAAAATCGCTTCGGACCAACAGATGAAATTGGTGTCTTTGAAATGTCTGATAAAGGATTACGCGAAGTGATAAATCCATCCGAATTGTTTTTAGGAGAACGTAATGAAAAAGCACCAGGCGCTGCTGTTTTTGCGGGAATGGAAGGGACACGCCCGATACTCGTAGAAATTCAAGCGCTTGTTGCTCCTTCTTCCCTTGGGACACCAAGACGTGCGGTTGTCGGATGGGATGGAAATCGCCTTTCTATGATTCTTGCCGTTTTAGAAGCCCATTGCGGCATTCGTTTTGGACAGCATGATGTCTATCTGAACGTAGCGGGTGGATATCGCATATCAGAACCCGCTGCCGATTTAGCTGTAGCCGCTGCTTTGGTATCCTCTCTTGCCAATATCGCATTGCCAACGGATTATGTATATTTTGGTGAAGTCAGTCTTTCAGGAGCTACCCGCGCTGTTTCACATTCAGCACAGCGCATCAATGAAGCAAAAAAACTCGGCTTTCAAGGAGCATTTCATCCCACAACAACAACCGAAATGATGAAGTCGCTCAATTTTCAACAAAAAACTTTCTCCGACCTTCCCGAACTCGTTGCTACTCTTACCGTAAATAAAAAATGATCTGCACCATAGATATGATAATATAGAAAAAACTCTATAAAATACAAAAGATCCTTGCTATAAGAACAAAAAATATATTTGCACATAGACTTAGAAGAACACAACTTTATGTATAAGGAACAAACAAATGATCATAACAATCCTTGATGGAATTGTCGTAGTAATCATCCTGTTGTCCGCTTTTCTTGCTATGCTTCGAGGGTTTTCACGTGAAGTGTTATCGTTGATTTCTTGGGCAGTTGCAGCTATTACGACACTGTTTTTATTCAAGCCTGTCTTACCTTTCTTTGAACACTATCTCTCTAATAAAATGATTGCATTGATCACAACATTGGTCACGATTTTTATTATTGTTCTCATTATTACTTCAATTATTACAATGAAGATCTCTGATTTTATTATTGATAGTCGAATTGGTATCCTTGACCGTGCTATTGGTTTTATTTTTGGAGCACTTCGCGGTTTACTTATCATGGTCATCGGTATGTTGCTGATTAATGCACTGATTAAACCCGAGCTTCAAGCGAATTGGTTAAAAAATGCAAAAACAAGGCCTATTTTAGATTCACTAGGACAAAAAGTTTGGGAAATACTCCCAAAAGATATTGGATCGGTTCTCGAAAAGGCGGAAAATTTGTTTAAAGACAGCAATAAACATACGTATGAGCAACACTCTCATGAAAAGATAATTTTAAAAAATAGAGAATAGTTTTTCATGAGGAAAGAGAACTAAATGATGTAGAATGTGATATTAATGATTCCTTCGTATCACAACTGAAAGAATATGATGATAAAGAGTGATGTTTTCTGTCAAGAATTTTCATTAGATGATGACACCCTTCATGAAGAATGTGGCGTTTTTGGTATTCTTGGGCATGAAGATGCAGCAACATTAACAGCTCTTGGACTCCACGCACTTCAGCATCGTGGGCAAGAAGCGGCTGGTATTGTTTCCTACCATAATAAAATGTTTCATCAAGAAAAGCATTTAGGTCTTGTTGGTGATCACTATACCAATCCTACAACACTTGCACGCTTACCAGGAAATCGCGCTATTGGACATACCCGTTATTCAACAACTGGAGAAGTAGCATTACGCAATGTTCAACCCCTTTTTGCTGAGTTGAAAGCTGGAGGCATTGCTATTGCTCATAATGGTAATCTTACCAATGGTCTTACATTACGCCGTGAACTCATCGCTTCTGGAGCTATCTGTCAATCAACATCAGATTCAGAAGTTTTTCTTCATCTTATTGCCCGCTCACGTTATGAATCGTCCTCTGATCGTTTTGTTGATGCAATTCGGCAAGTAGAAGGTGGGTATGCTATGTTAGCGCTCACGCGTACAAAGCTTATTGCTGCACGCGATCCAACAGGGATTAGACCCCTCGTGATGGGGGAACTTGATGGTAAGCCTATTTTTTGTTCTGAAACTTGTGCTCTTGATATTATTGGAGCAAAGTATGTCCGCGATGTTAAAAATGGGGAGATCATCATATGTGAAATACAAAAAAATGGGGAAATTACTAAAAAAATTATAAAACCAAAAAATGAAAAACCAGAAAAACTTTGCTTGTTTGAATATGTTTACTTTGCCCGTCCGGATTCAATCGTTGGAGGGCGTAGTGTCTATGCAACACGCAAAAATATGGGAATCCGTTTAGCACAGGAAGCCCCTTGTGAGGGTGATGTTGTGGTTCCTGTTCCTGATGGAGGAACTCCTGCTGCAATTGGCTATGCACAAGAAATTGGAATTCCCTTCGAGCTTGGTATTATTCGTAATCACTATGTTGGTCGTACTTTTATCGAACCAACACAACAAATTCGTGCTTTTGGTGTCAAGTTAAAACATTCTGCAAACCGTCCTGTGATTGAAAGAAAACGTGTTATTCTTGTCGATGACTCTATTGTACGTGGAACAACATCTCTTAAAATTGTGCGAATGCTCCGTGATGCAGGAGCAAAAGAAGTTCATATGCGCATTTCTAGCCCTATGATTTTCTATCCCGACTTTTATGGTATTGATACACCTAAAGTTGAAAGCCTTTTAGCAAATCAATATCCAGATTTAAAATCTATGTGTGATTTTATTGGAGCGGATTCATTAGAATTTCTTTCAACGGATGGATTATATCTTGCTGTAGCAGGGGAAAAACGGAATAACGCCGATCCGCAATTTACTGACCATTATTTTACTGGATATTATCCTACGCAGCTGGTTGATCAAGAAAACCTCTCCAAAACTCATCAATCATCTGTTCTTAAAACAAGAGATTAATGATGACAAAATGTGACTTTAGTCTCCATGGGCGTGTTGCACTTGTTACTGGCGCATCAAGAGGAATTGGTTATTATTTGGCACTCGAGCTTGCTGCACGCGGCGCTCATATTATTGCTCTTGCACGAACAGTCAGTGGACTTACTGAATTAGATAATCAGATCCAAGAAAAAGGGGCTCATGCAACCCTTGTTCCCCTTGACTTGCATCATATGGAAAACATCGATACTCTTGCTATCTCAATTGCCAAACGCTGGAAAAAACTTGATATTATCGTTGCAAACGCAGGAATCCTTGGAACACTCTCACCAATAGCGCACATAGAAAACACGGTATTTGAAGATGTTTTTCAAATAAATCTTTTTAGCCAATGGCGCTTAATGAAAGCTGTTGAGCCTTTATTACGAGAATCTGATGCTGGACGAGCCATTCTGTTATCCTCAAGCGTTGCGCATGCTGCGCGCCCTTTCTGGGGAGCTTATGCAGCCTCTAAAGCGGCTTTAGAGATGATTGCCCGCTGTTGGGCAGAAGAACTCAAACAAACCCCTATAAAGGTTAATTGTGTCAACCCTGGTGCCACACGCACTGCCATGCGCGCTGAAGCTATGCCCGGTGAAGATCCACAAACTCTCCCTTCACCACAAGAGGTTGCAAAAAAGATAGTACATTTGTTATCACCTGATTTAAAAGAAACTGGAAAACTCTTTAATGTCCATAAAAATCGGTTTGTAGATTATCATGTACCTGACTGATCATCATCGGAGAAGTAAATCGTTTAACTCTCTCTTTTTCCTGTGCTTCTCAACAGAAGAATGAAACACTTTATGATTCTTGGATAGCTTTAGTATCAGCCTTTTTCTCTTCTAAAGTAGCACGTTTATTATAAGCGATAAAACTACAGGGGAGAAAAATCATATAGCTAACAGCTGTAATCAATAAAGTTTTCCATGTGTAAGTCGCAAGAAAACCGACATAAATAACAATGACCAACATGCACGGTATAACGATATCGCGCCTTAAATTTTGATCAATTGTTTTTGCATTCCATACTGGTAAACGACTAATCAAAAGAAAAGAAATAATTACAGTATAAAGACTAAAAAATAATGCCCACCCCCAATTGGGGACCAAACCAAGAGCGCCTAAATAGGTAGGCAATAAAAGGAGTAATGCTCCTGCTGGTGCTGGAACACCAACAAAATAACTTTTCTGCCACTTAGGTATATTGGTGTTATCCAACATCACATTAAAACGTGCTAATCGCAAACAACAAGCAACACAATAAACAAGGGCTGCAACCCAACCAATGTGATTTGCTTGATTCAAGATAAAGGAATAAACAATAAGTGCAGGGGTAACACCAAAATTTATAACATCAGCAAGAGAATCCATCTGTGCCCCAAAAGATGAACTACCATCTATTAAACGGGCAATGCGACCATCAGCACCATCTAAAACTGCGGCCAAAAGCACCATTAAAATAGCAGCTTCATAGCGATGTTCAAAAGCCAAACGAATGCTGCTCATCCCTGCACAAATTGCTAAAATAGTAATGATATTGGGAATGACATACCGCATTGATGTAGGTGAACGCCGCCGACTTGCAACATCATCATGCTGCCCCTCAGGATTGAATGAAGAAAATGGCGAAAAATTTTTCATTGTGAGTCCTAATCGTATCTGAAGTCCGTTGTGGCACTCTTATCATCAAAAGAACCCAAAACTGTTTCTCCAGCAATTGCTGTCTGTCCAACTGCAACACGCAATTTCATTTCAGTTGGTATATAAATATCAAGGCGAGAACCAAAACGAATCAATCCAAATCGCTCACCAGTCATAACGGCATCGTTTTCTTTTGACCAACAAACAATCCGGCGTGCAACCATTCCCGCTATTTGTACGATACCGATTTTACCATGTTTGCTATCAATTACCATCCCATTACGCTCATTAAACTGGCTAGCTTTATCAAACTCAGCATTGGTAAATCGACCTGGATGATAAACGATAGACTCTACTGTACCACTGATAGGAATACGATTAATATGGCATGAAAAAATATCCATAAAAATGGAAATACGGATCATTTCATCTTTCCCTAATCCTAATTCTTCAGGTGGAACACATGATTCCACAAATGAAATACGCCCATCGGCAGGCGACATAACCCAATTTGAATTCAAAGGGATCACACGATCTGGATCACGGAAAAAGTATATACACCACACCGTGAGAACGAGACCAAACCAAAACAACGGACTCCATATCCAACCAAGAATGAGCGAAATAACAAAAAACGCTACAATAAAAGGATAACCCTCTTTATGAACCGGTACAAAGCTATTATGGAAAGATTGCAGAATACTCATATAATTTCCTATTCATCGTAAACTTAAACAAGCAACAAATCTTTTTGTTCCTCTTGTATCTTTTTATGTATTTAATCAATCACTCCATATAAAGATATAGATTACATTTTGCCCTATTTATTTTTTACGATTAACAATACTCGTCTCATCTTCTTCACGTATTTTACGTAATTTTTCTTCAGCTTTCGATGCTTCAAGCTGCTTATTCCACATTGAAGCATATAAACCTTTCTTGCGTAAAAGCTCTGTATGCGCCCCACTTTCAATAATACGACCACTTTTAAGAACCAAAATTTCATCAGCATTGATAACAGTAGAAAGACGGTGAGCAATAATCAATGTTGTACGTCCACGGCTTACAATATCCAATGCTTGTTGAATTTCCTGTTCCGTCGCCGTATCAAGAGCCGATGTTGCTTCATCTAGAATAAGAAGTGGGGGGGCTTTTAAAAGTGTCCGTGCAATAGCCACACGTTGTTTTTCACCACCTGATAATTTGAGACCTCGCTCTCCTACCATAGACTGAAAACCTTCCGGTAAAATTTCAATAAATTTTGATATTTGTGCCATTTCAGCAGCTTTGCGCATTTCTTCATCTGTAGCACTTGGACGCCCATAGCAAATATTATAGGCAATTGTATCATTAAATAACACTGTATCTTGTGGGACCATGCCAATCGCTTCACGCAAACTCTTTTGTGTTACGTCACGAATATCCTGCCCGTCAATTGTGATAGAACCCGCGTCAACATCATAAAACCGAAAAAGCAACCGAGAAATAGTTGATTTACCTGCACCAGATGGACCGACAATGGCGACTGTTTTTCCTCCAGGAACTTCAAAATCAATATCTCTGAGAATCTGACGTGTCGAATCATAGGAAAACTTTACCTGATGAAAACGAATGGTCCCATCGCTTATCTCTAACGGTTTAGCATCCGATTTATCAACGATCTCCTTCTGAACATCTAAAAGATCAAACATTGCTTCAATATCCGTTAAACCTTGTCGAATATCACGATAAATTGAACCAATAAAATTCAGTGGAATGGAAAGTTGCATTAAAAGTGCATTAATAAAAACAAAATCACCCAAAGTTTGTGTTTTATAAAAAACTTCATAAGCTGACATCAGCATCATGATCGTCATTCCAATACCAAAGATAAGAGCCTGACCAAAATTAAGCCAGCTTAACGATGTCCAAATCTTTGTTGCGGCTTTTTCATAACCTACCATAGAAGCATCAAATCGATCGGCTTCTAGAGTTTCATTGCCAAAATATTTCACCGTTTCAAAATTCAAAAGAGAATCAACTGCACGCGTATTGGCCTCAGTATCTGCTGTATTCATTTGTTGCCGAATACGAATGCGCCAATCACTCGCCTTAATGGTAAACAAGATATATAATCCAACCGTTGCAACAACGATGAGAAGATAATTCCACCCATAACTTATGTAAAATACAAGTGCCGTCAATATAAACTCTAGAACTGTCGGTACTGTGTTCAGAATTGAAAATCTTACGATCGCTTCAATTCCTTTTGTACCACGCTCAATCACACGAGAAAGCCCACCAGTTCGGCGTTCCAAATGAAATCGCAAGGATAACTCATGCATATGTACAAAGGTTTTATAAGCCAATTGACGAACAGCATATTGACCAACAGTGGCAAAAAGAGAATCGCGTAATTGATTTAATCCAGCCTGCATAATACGTGCGACATTATATGCCAAAACGAGCATGATGGGAATAATCAAACTGGATGGGAACCATTCAGGTAGCTGAAAGCTTGAATCAAGCACATTCGTAGAATATTTAAAGAAATACGGTACAGATATGAGAACGAGCTTAGCCAAAACAAGATAAAATATTGCCCATAGCACACGTATTTTTAGATCACGTCGCCCTACTGGCCACATATAGGGCCATAAATTGTAAAGTGTGTGCAGAGTTCTGCCTGTATCTGATGATACAGTTTTTGTCATTTCATTGCGTTTCATAAAGTCCTTACTTCTCTATCATCCACACGAAAAAGGCAAAATACCCCCCTGTGGTTGTTTATAGATTTATCTCTTCATTACGCTTCCAATAAGCTATACCCACTCATTATTTAAAGTTAGACTGTTTTTGAAAAAGGAACAAGAAATAATCCACTATACAATTTATTATTTTGATCTGTATTTTCATACCACTCTGCTGCAAATAAATTTTCAACTTTTACATGGTTTTTTTTCAATTCTGCCTGAAGCCACTTTTTTGTTTTACCAATCTCTTTAAGTCCATCATCAATAACTTCACCATTTTCTATTAAAATCGTCGATTTCTTCCCCTCTTCCTTTTTAATGACAGTGAAATCACCATTGGTTTCCAAACGAACAAAAGCGGCTTCATGTAAGTGACACCCTTTAAGACGTAACATCGTAATGAGATCATTAACATTGATCCCTAAGTTCTTAATCTTATCTATTTGGAAAACCCCATCTAAAACTAATGTAACATTCCGCCCTGCAATAAGACGACGAAAAAAAACTGAATAGCGTGCAAAAAAATTAAAAGATGTAATCAAGGTTTGCCAGATGAGTAAAACAAGCAATAATTGAATGCTACTAATATTCTGATTATAAATAACGCCTCCAATAATACCTCCCATAACAAAATTACTGACCAAATCAACTGGTGTCATCTGACTAAGACTGCCCCGCCCCGTCGTTCTTAAAATAAATAAGAAGGCAACAAGACCTACAGCCAGCTTAAGCGCGATATATCCATAATGATATAAAAATTCCATCAAACTTTCCTCCCTTTATTTATGTAAGCTGCTGGAATAGGAAAATTAAAATCGTTTTATTTCCCACACAGTTATGCGCTCACCACTCTGCGGATCCTTACTGTCTTTTAAAAGAACCCCATCGGCTGCAAGCTCATCACGAATTGTATCCGCTGCTTCCCACTCTTTATTATGGATAAGTCGTAGTCTTTCAGCAATACGTTGATCAATAAATTTTGAATCAAGAAAAGTTTTTTTTATAAATAATGGGCAGTCTATTTCTTTAATCCATTCTTGTCGTAACAGTCCTAATAAATTCATCCCATTAGCAAGAGCCAGCGCATTCCCTTCTTTATAGAACTTTCGCAAAAGAGTCAGTGCTTTTGGAGTATTAAGATCATCACTGAGTGCATCTATCAAAGTATCATTAATTGCTTCATTGTTTTCCATCTCACTTTTTTTGCTGCGAAGCAATTCATACCAACGATACAGTTCGCCACTCGATTGTATTAAACGCTGCGCTGTCCAATTTAATGGTTCACGATAATGCGTTTGCAACATCGAAAAACGCGCAGACAAACCAGCCCAATTTTTCTTCATTTCATCGATTAAAATACCATTAAACTCCAAAAAATTATTCTCTAAAACAGAACGTATAGTTATGAAATTGCCAAAGCTTTTCGACATCTTTTTGCCTTCAACTTGTAAAAAACCATTATGCATCCAAAAATTTGCCATTCGCTCCGTCCCAAAAGCTGAACAACTTTGTGCAATCTCGTTTTCATGATGAGGAAAAATTAAATCAAGTCCACCACCATGGATATCAAAAACATTCGCGGTCGGATCATCACAGGTTAAACCACCGCCATAGGGCGCTAATAACTTTGCCATTGACATCGCAGAACATTCAATATGCCAACCTGGACGACCTAAAACAGGAATTCCGGCCGGCGATTCCCAACCTGGCTCCCCTTCCACAGAAGGCTTCCATAAAACAAAATCCATCTCTTCCCTTTTATAAGCAGCAACATCAATACGCGCCCCCGCCCTCATTTCATCTAAAGAACGATTTGCAAATGCCCCATAGTGGGGAGGATTTTTTATGCTACTTACAGAAAATAATATATGATTTTCCGCTTTATAAGCGTGCCCCTTTTCAAGCAATCTTTCAATTAAAGAGCGCATTTCCTCTAAATGCTCGGTTGCGCGCGGCTGACTGGTTGGTAATAGACAACCAAGTGCTATTGTATCTTGTTGAAACTGGAAATATGTACGTTCTGTTAATTGACGAATAGCGTCATTCAATGACAAGTTTGGATATTCAAAAGCTGCTCGTGCATTAATTTTATCATCAACATCTGTAATATTACGCGCATATAGAACATGCTCATTGCCATAAACATGACGCAATAAACGAAATAAAATATCAAAAACAATGACAGGGCGTGCATTTCCTATATGCGCATAATCATAAACTGTCGGACCACAAACATAAAGACGTACTCTTGTCGGATCTATTGGTGTAAAATTTTCTTTTTTACGTGTCAGCGTATTATAAAATCGCAACTCTCTCATTATTGACTCCATGGACGATACTATGCACCGCTCCTTTTAGATGCATCTTATCTCAAATTATCGTATTACGCGGTTTAGGCTAAAAACTTTTTTCTTATAGTAAATTCTTCTTACCATTTTCCCATTGTATTCACGGCTGTATCCATCATTTATCATAAAAACAATCTATTTTATTTGATTGAACAAAAGCATTCTATCATTAGAGATGCTTTCCCTTCTTAAAGAAAACGAGCTTAGAAAAAATTCTATAGGCAACACAATATAAACCTATGTGAAAAATAGATAGCTTTCAGGAAGCAAATCTTAAATTTTTAACCACACAAAGCTTCGTCAGTATTTTCAATATTCCACAATGGGTTCCTTACTGCCTCTTACGCCCTATATTTTATAATCAATAATTGAGAATAATGTAGCAATTAACTCTATTTTTTTACACCGTTCTCATGACAAAATTATTTTATCTGTACAGAGTTTTATTCAAAGAAAGCAATAAAAATAATGCGTAATAGATTGATGAACATCATTATTTTAATATTTCTTGTCATTTCAATGCCAACCTTTGCGCAACAATCTCCACCTTATGAAAAAAAATTACTCCGACTAGCAGAAATTTTGGGATCATTGCATTCTCTCCAAAATCTTTGCGAGCCTCCAACAAACCAATGGTATGATTATATGAATGCACTAATTGAAGCAGAACACCCCATTCCACAAAGACGTGCTTATTTTTATGAAGCGTTTAATGAAGCGTATCGTGCTTTCTCAGAAAATTATCACCATTGTACACAAGCAGCCATTGAAGCCAATCAAAGATACATAGAGGAAGGAAGAATTTTATCTGAAAACCTCCTCATGCATTATAAATAATTAATCTATACAAAAAGTATCTTTCTCCATTTTAGCGATATCAATGATATTCCTCTCACAAATGCGGGGAGCAATAAACCAGCTCTGAAAATAGAGAAACTTTTAAAGAATAATGTCTCGATACGCTTTTATTCGTATAAGCGCCTTTTTCCCCATACAAAATCGTTCTTTGGCTTCCTCCCCACACCTCAAAGGATGAAGATTGTTAACTAAATTTGCTCTGTAAATAATCTAGGCTCTTGTGAACAAGATTCCTCTTGGCTTCCCACTCATGTAATTTGCTTCATAGTTTCTACAAATAAGCCTAAGAATATTCACCCCGCATAAAAAATACTTATGTGCCAAAGAGGCTGACATACCCTATATCATCACTCTAAAAGATGATATTTTACGGCATACTTTTTAATCTGTTTACACCAAAGTTTCCATAAATTTAACAGGCTCTCCTTGTGAAGGTGTGACAATTTCACCTTCCCACATAACGCGCATACCACGGATAATAGTCCCAACAGG
Organism: Bartonella sp. MF74HXZ; assembly: GCF_042194445.1. NCBI lineage: Bacteria > Pseudomonadati > Pseudomonadota > Alphaproteobacteria > Hyphomicrobiales > Bartonellaceae > Bartonella > Bartonella sp. MF74HXZ. The sequence continues at coordinate 102,624 of NZ_JBHIMW010000001.1, forward strand.
CCAACCTTTAACTTTTTGACCATCATAAGGTGTCCAACCGGCACGCGAACCAATTAAGCCATTCGTAATAATTTCTTCTCTCTTAAGATCAACAATGGTTAAATCAGCATCGTACCCAACAGCAATGCGCCCTTTACAGCTTATACCAAAAATACGACTAGGGCCATGTGAAGTGAGGTCAACAAAACGTTCAAGAGATATTTTTCCTTCATTCACATGTGTCAACATAATTGCTGCTGTTGTTTGCACCCCTGTCATTCCTGAAGGTGAAGAGGGATAAGGTTGAAGTTTTTCTTCAAGAGTATGAGGCGCATGATCTGAGCCTAAGACATCAATAATTCCTTGTTGAACACCGTACCAAAGAGCTTCACGGTGGCGCGACTCACGAATAGGCGGATTCATCTGAATTAATGTACCAAACTTCTTATAATCATCAGCCGTGAGAGTCAAATGATGTTGTGTCACTTCAATTGTTGCAACATCCTTATGTTTTTTTAGAAAATCAATTTCTTCTTCTGTCGAAAGATGTAACACATGAATCCGTGCTTTTGTCTCATGGGCAATTTTTACCAAACGCTGCGTACATTTTAATGCCGCAACTTCATCACGCCAAATCGGATGTGATGATGCATCCCCTTCAATACGCAATATTTTACGCTCTTTGAGCCTCGCCTCATCTTCAGAATGAAAAGCTGCACGACGGCGTGTATTCTTCAAAATAAGGCGTACACTTTCATCATCATCAACCAAAAGATCACCGGTAGAGGACCCCATAAAGACTTTAATTCCAGCCGCACCAGGAAGTCTTTCTAACTCAGAGAGTTCATGGGCATTTTCACGCGTTCCTCCAACCCAAAATGCAAAATCACAATGCATTCGATGAAATCCGCGTTTAACCTTATCGTTTAATGTTTCTTCTGATGTTGTCAACGGATTGGTATTAGGCATTTCAAAAACTGCCGTAACACCCCCTAACACAGCAGAATACGAGCCACTTTCCAAATCCTCCTTATATTCATTTCCTGGCTCACGAAAATGCACTTGGCTATCAATAATTCCTGGTAAAATATGAAGCCCCGTACAATCAATGACCTCACTAGCCGATGCACATGTAAGGTTGCCTATTTCAGCAATACGACCATTTGTAATACCAATATCACGCTTGCTTCTTCCATCATGATTCACAAGTGTTGCACCTTTAAAAATTGTATCAAATGTTTTAAACATAGCCACGCTCCTTACATATTGCTCACTTATCGATTATGTAACTTTGAGCAGAAAGGCAAGAACCATGATTGAAAAACAAAATGCCATTTGCTTAAAAAACCGCGGACTTATTCAAATTACAGGCGAAGAAGCAACAGATTTTCTACAATCCTTGATCACGACAGATGTAAAAAAAATCAGTCCACAGGAACTTTTCCCTGGAGCCCTTTTATCCCCACAAGGAAAGGTTCTTGCTGATTTTCTTATCGGAAAAAAAGAAAATGGTTACCTGATTGATATCAGAATGCCTTTAGCTGATACGCTTCACCAACGTCTGTTACTCTATAAGCTGCGTAAAAAAGTAGAAATTACACAACCATTACAAGAGCTTGTTACGGTTTCTTTGAATAATGAATCAGATACTTTAAATTTTGATTCAAGTTTTGTTGATAAACGCTTCCCACAACAAGAAAAAATAATACGAATCTATGGCAAAAAACCTTTTTTGACTTCAGAATATCATGATACATGGAATCAATTGCGTATCCGTTATGCAATTGCGGAAAGTGGTCAAGACTATGAAGTTGGCAAAGTCTTTCCTCATGATATTAATTACGATCAAATCAATGGACTCTCATTCAATAAAGGATGTTATATTGGACAAGAAATTGTTTCACGAATGCACCACCGCCGTGCAGCACGTCGCCGTATTTTTATTGTAAAAGGCCAGTGTGAATTAACCCCTCAATCTAGCATTGAAGCAGGAACAAAAGTGCTTGGCTACTTGGGAACGTGTGTAGAAAATGAGGCTCTCGCTTTAATGCGTGTTGACCACGTCAAAGATTCTATGGACCATAACATCCCCTTTACTGTAAAAAACATTCCTGTCACTATAAATATTGCTGAAAATATGAATTTTACCTTTCTTGAAAATACTATAGAAAATACGCATGGCTAAAGCTGAATTATTAAAAAATGGAGAAGCACGCGCTTGGCAAAGAATGCTCTCTGGACGCAGACTTGATCTTCTCAACCCTTCTCCTTTTGATGTTGAAATTGAAGATATTGCCCATGGACTTTCTCGCGTGGCACGTTGGAACGGTCAAACACGAGGGGAGCATGCCTATTCTGTTGCACAACATTCACTTTTGGTTGAACAAATATTTCAAAAACTTTTTCCACAATCGGGAAGCAACGAATGTCTTTATGCTCTTCTTCATGATGCTCCAGAATATGTCATCGGCGATATGATTTCCCCCTTTAAAGCTGTCATAGGAAAACAATATGAACGCATTGAAAAGGGCATCCAAGATGCTATCCACATGCGCTTTTCTCTTCCCGTTGATCTTTCTCAAAAACTTTTAAAAAAAATCAAACAAGCCGACCGTATCGCTGCATATTATGAAGCGATTACGCTTGCTGGATTTAGTACAGAAGAAGCCCTTCGCTATTTTGGCTCTCCCAATAATATTTTACCCGATGATCTTAATTTATACCCCTATTCTACCCAACAAATTGAAAACGCATTTTTAACTCGCTTCAATGACTTGGATGCCCAAAGATTATAGACTCTTCGCATTGTTTCTTCCCTATCATTAAAGACTCATCACACTGATTTATAATAATAATTCATTGTTTTTTTCATGTTGAATGAGAGCCCCTAATATCGTGAGATTCACTCATTTCAAATCTGTTTATATTGAATCAATCAAAATCATTCTCTTGCACGTCATAAGTGTGACCGGCATATGGGTAAAAACTTTTAAAGAAAGAATTTGAAATGTCTCTTATGAAGCGTAAAGATGCTAGTGCTCTGTAAATTGTACACTTCATAGGAGCTTTACCGTTATACCATTCACGGATGCCGTCGCGAAATAGGAGTTGAGTTCCTTAAGAAAGCTTTCTTAAAAAAAGCACATGACTTAGCAACCCAATGGCGTTCTGTTTTGCATGAGAGGAGTGACTCCATTAAAGAAATGGAAAAAATCACAGCTAAAATTGCATACAAAATATATGAAATAATACACTTTCATTATCAAAATAACAAATGTTCCCTTGTCAAACTTTTCATCTTAAACTGAAGTTTATTTTAGTTTATAAACTTCATTATCCGCTGGGAAAGCACGAGATGTGACATCCTCTGCATAATTCTTTATTGCAGTTTCCATGGCTTGTTCAAGGTCTCCATAACGGCGTACAAATTTTGGCACATGAGCACCATAGCCCAACATATCTTCCATAACCAATACTTGTCCATCGCACTGATTGGATGCACCAATACCGATCGTAGGGATAGAAAGCTTTTCTGTCAGTTTTACTGCTAAAGGTTCGACAATCCCTTCTAAAACAATAGCAAAAGCACCGGCCTCCTCAATTGCAGCCCCATCGGCTTCAATTCTTTGCCAATCACTCTGTTTTCGTCCTTGTGTTTTGAAACCACCAAAACGATTCACCGCCTGGGGTGTAAGACCGATGTGCCCCATCACTGGAATGCCACGTTTACACAAAAAATCAATTGTTTCCGCTATATAAACACCACCTTCAAGCTTAACTGCACCACACCCCGTTTGAGCAAGAATACGCGATGCATTAAAAAAAGCTTGCTCTGGACTTTCCTCATAAGAGCCAAAAGGCATATCAATAACCACAAGAGCTTTTTGAGATCCACGCACCACGGCTTGTCCGTGTAAAATCATCATATCTAAATTAACAGGAAGCGTTGTCTCAAACCCATACACAACCATACCAACGCTATCACCAACCAAAAGGATATCGCAATATGGATCAGCAATCCGCGCAGTATAAGCTTGATAAGCTGTTAAAGAAACAATTGGCTGTTGTCCCTTTCTTGCACGTATTTCGGAAGATGTTATACGCTTTACGGTTTTATGTACACTCATTTTCCGCCCTTCTCTTGCAATATATATTGATCAATCAGCCTTACCTCTCCAAAGCGAACAGTAAGAAGTAAAACTGCAGGTTTATTCAATGTTCCTTTAATCACGCATAAAGTTTCCATATCCCGTAAATCTATTGCTTCAATGATTGCACGCGTTTCTTGTTGTAAAATATCACGAACAGTTTTGCATAATTTATCAACCGACCGTTCACCTTCATGGTAAAGCTTTTCAGCTGCTTTCCCACTTTCAGGAATAATTTTGGCAGCTTTACGATCTTCTAATGTTAAAAACTGATTGCGTGAAGAACAAGCTACACCATCTGACTCCCGTAGAATAGGAACTCCAACAATTTCAATAGGAAAAGCCAAATCTTCAACCATACGCCGAATAATTAAAATTTGTTGAAAATCCTTTTCCCCAAAAAAAGCCTTATCTGGTTGGACAATGTTAAAAAGTTTAGCAACAACGCTTGTCACACCACAAAAGTGCCCTGGACGTAATTTTCCCATCAAAATACGTGATAATTTTTTCACTTGCACAATTGTATCATTTCCCAGTGGCCACATTTCATCTACAGAAGGAGCAAAAACACATTCAACACCTGCTTCTTCTAACAAAGCACAATCGCCCTTCAAGTCTCTTGGATATTGAGCAAAATCTTCATGAGGTCCAAATTGCTTTGGATTGACAAAAATAGAAACCAATACGCGATCACACATTGCTCTTGCATACTGTACTAATGCAAGATGACCATCATGCAATGCCCCCATTGTTGGAACAAAACCAATCGAAAAACCTAAACGTCGTTCCTCTGAAGTATATTGTCGGACTTCAGCAATTGTCTTTAAAACTTTCATTTTCCCATTCAATTATCATCAGATCAATAAATTAATGCTTGTATACCAAATTGGCGCTCAAACAATTGTATCAAATTCATGCGTACTGACGGCTGCTTTATATCTCGTGGCTCCCAGACATGACGCATAAGAAAAAAACCCGTCAGTATAAAACCATTTATTATGTCACTAGAATCAGTAGGACGAGTTGTTCTTTGCACAAGAAATTGTGGTAGAATGAGAAGCTTTTTTTTCCAAGGTTCCCCTGCTTCTTCACAGACAGCCCGTCCAGATTTTGGTGATACGTAACGAAGCCTTTCCTGACAACCTGTTGCAGCACAACAAGATAAATCAAGACCAAAACCAAGTTCTTCAAGAAGCCGCATTTCAAAACGTACAAGCAATTCTGCATTTACAAATGGTTCATCAAAATTCTGCATAAAAAGGTGTAAAATATCATATAAAACGGGGTGCGGATCACGTTCGGGAAGAAGTCGCAAATGAAAAGCTATCAATTGCAAAGCATAAAGTGCTTCTGGTAGACAGATTAATCTTGCCGCATGTAAATCAAGAGCTTCAAGCCGAAAAAGTCCCAAATGCTCTTCTAAACGAGCCCACCATTCAGCCTCCACAAAATTTCCAGGTTGAAGAAGAGCAGCCATACGACGCGATCGCCCCCCTTTTACCACTCCCATATAACGACCATGTTCACGTGTCATAACCTCAAGAATAACACTTGTTTCACCATATTGGCGTGTACCAAGAATAACAGCTTGTTCTTTCCACTTCATTTTACTTTAATTATTTTTAAAAATCTTATTTTAAAAAATCCAATCCCATTTCGCGATAACGTTCTGGATCAGTATCCCAATTATCGCGCACTTTCACAAAGAGAAAAAGATGAACCTTTTGATCCATAATTTCCATAAGTTCTTTACGTGCTGCTTGACCAATCGCCTTAATTGTATCGCCTTTTGCTCCTAAGACAATTTTTTTCTGACTCTCACGCTCGACATAAATAACTTGATTAATTTTGACGGAACCATCTGAACGCTCTTCCCAGTTTTCTGTTTCAACCGTTGAGGAATAAGGAAGTTCATCATGAAGACGAAGAAAGAGTTTTTCACGCGTAATTTCAGCAGCAAGATGACGCATGGGCATATCGGAAATTTGATCTTCCGGATAATACCATGGTCCCTCCTGCATCATATTACTCAACGCATGAAGTAAATCCTTGCAACCAGAACCGTTTAGAGCAGAAATCATAAATGTTTGCGCAAACTTTACACGTTCATTTATTTTAGTGGTTAACGCTAGAAGAGATGATTTAACAACTGTATCAACCTTATTAAGAACAAGAACTTTTTCTTGTTTCATGTTGTTTACAATATCTAACATCATATCAACTTCATCCGAAAGACCACTTTGAGCGTCAATTAAAACGAGCAGAACATCCGCGCTCTTAGCCCCTCCCCAAGCAGCAGAGACCATGGCACGTTCTAAGCGCTTATGGGGACGAAAAACACCCGGTGTATCGACCAACACAATTTGCACATCATCATGAATGACAATACCGCGGATTAAAGTTCGTGTTGTTTGTACCTTATGCGTTACAATTGAAACCTTTGTTCCAACCAATTGATTAACCAATGTCGATTTACCGGCATTAGGCATCCCAATAAGCACAACAAACCCAGAACGCGTTTTCATAACGTCACTCATGATCATTTTTTCCCACTGTTTTCCATACACCCTCTCGTCGCAAAATTTTTTCAGCTGCCATTCTTTCGGCATATCTTTTGGAGCTTCCCTGCCCAATCTCTGAAGCAAACCCAGAAATACTTACCTCTACCATAAAAACAGGATCGTGATCTGGACCTGAACGTTTTATAACCTGATAATGTGGTTGTGCATTGCCTTGGATATGCGCCCATTCCTGTAATTCGGTCTTGGCATCACGCCGACCAGCATCCATTTTCTTTGCCCGACTATGCCAATATTTTTGAATAAAAGGGCGAACGCTTTCCAATCCTCCATCGAGATATATCACGGCAATCAAAGCTTCCACGACATCTGCATGCATATTGATGAGTCGACGCCCCTCGAAATTTTTCATCTCAAAACCAACTCGGATCATATCAGGCAGCCTCATTTCACGCGCAATATCAGCACATGTCTGCGCATTGACCAGATGATTCAAACGGACTGATAATTCACCTTCACTTGCCTGAGGAAAAAGTTGATACAGCATTTCTGCAATCAAAAGCCCTAAAACCCGATCCCCTAGAAACTCTAGTCGTTCATAATTCCCCTGTTCCGAATCTTGCACACTCGAGTGTGTTAATGCCTTCTTTAACCTCTCTTCATCTTTAAAACGATGCCCCGTCAGCTTGAAAAGCTGATCAATCATTAGACGTTTCATCGTTGTTTCCTTGCTTGATAAGCGGCAAATCATGAACCGTATTTATGAAAGAAAACAAACGCTTCCAACGCACATCAAATGGCCAGCGCCAAACCTGCCAAGCACTTGAACCGTTACTGATAGAAAAGAAAATCACGCTCGCGCGACCAATAAGATTTTCTTCTGGAACATAGCCTACATCTAAACGACTATCATCTGAATTGTCGCGGTTATCTCCCATCATAAAGTAATGTCCTTGAGGAACTTCAAAGACTTTTGTATCATCGACTTTCGGGATGAAAGCTAAATCAAGTGTATCATAACTGACACCGTTAGGCATTGTCTCGCGATAAACCTCAACAGGATAATTAACCTCTGTTATATCAGAATTATCAATCTCCCCCATAAAGTGACGTGAAACAGCCTCATCATTAATATAAAGAATACTTTGACGGACTTGTATACGATCACCTGGTAGCCCAATAACGCGTTTTATATAATCAATCTTCGGATTACTTGGTAAGCGAAAAACGACCACATCTCCACGTTGAGGTTGAGATGCCCAAATTCGTCCAGAAAAAAGAGGAGGAGAAAAGGGGATGGAAAAACGAGAATACCCATATGCATACTTAGAAACAAACAGATAATCTCCCACCAACAAAGTAGGACGCATTGAACCGGAAGGAATACTAAAAGGCTGGAAAAAAAGTGTCCGAATAACTGCTGCTAAAAGCAGAGCCTGTACTAAAACAGAAATAAATTCACGAACCCCACCTTTTTTTTCTTTTTTATGCACTTTATCTTTTTGGATCATCACCAACTGCCTTCTCATCACAGATATAATTTTTTTTCATCATAATATTCAAATAACAAAAGCACAATCTCTCACACCATCTATCCACGTGGAAGTGCTTCGATAATAACAAACGCCTGTGCCCAAGGAAAATCATCTGTTATGCTAAGATGAATAACTGCATCATGATGAGGAGGTAATAACTTTTGAAGTTGCACTTGCGCACAATTTGTTAATTGCATTATTGGTTTACCAGATGGCAAATTAACGACCCCCATGTCTTTCCAATTGATACCACAAGCAATTCCCGTTCCTAAGGCTTTAGCGCATGCTTCTTTAGCAGCAAATCTTTTTGCATAGGAAGAGGAGCTTTTTTTGAGATCTTTGGATCTATTCCTTTCAATATCCGTAAAAATACGTTGGGTAAAACGCTCACCATAACGAACCAATATTTTCTCAATACGTCGTATATCAACCAGATCATTTCCAAGACCAACAATCATACCATATTACCCGATCTTTCTTACGATGAACGCTTCTTTAAACGCCTTTTTTTTATAATCTTTTGATATCGCTTTTGTTTAAAACGAACCGTTGCTCTGTAAACACCTATATAAGATAAACTACCAAAAACAATACCTAAAAGAGTTCCACCTAAAATCATAGGACTCATAATTGTGTCCCATGCGCCTTTAAAGAGGAGAGAGAGATTTGACAATGTCAAACCATTAAATAGAGCACGAATTTGCGAAAGAGAAATCTCTTTGACATCGCTAAAAAGTGATAAACAAAAATACCCTACTTTATAATCAGCCATGACAATCAATAAAAATGTGAGTGGATTAGAAAAAATCGTCCCAATGATTGCGGCAGCAAAGTTTGCACGCAAAAGCCAAGATAAAAATATTGCCAAAATAATATGCAACCCAAAGAAAGGGGAACAAGCTAAAAAAATGCCAACAGCAACCCCTAATGCTACTTCATGCGGTGTTGCTGATATACGCAAAATACGTTTATGTATGTAGCAAAATGAGCGAGAAAATGAACGACGTGGCCATAACCAAAGTCGAATACGCGTTACAAAATCTATTGGTTCTCGACTACGAAAAAGCATATGACTCTCAATATACATCTTTTGATGATGAAATAATCTATATCATCCAAATTAATCTTTTTAAGCTTTTGCACAAAAAAAAACAGAAAGACAATTAAATATTTCGACTGCCTGGTTTAATCGCTGGAAGGACAGAAAGCTCTGCAGGAAGTGCATCACTAGTATAAGAGGTTATCTCATATTCAGCAAGCGCAATCAATGGAACTCCAACATTGACCTTACCACCAGAACGATCAAGGATACATGCACTGGCCAATACCTCTGCTCCTACTGCAACAAGCGCCTCAATAGTCTCACGAATGGAAAGACCCGTTGTCACAATATCTTCGACAATAACAACCCGTGCCCCCTTCTTGATTTCAAAACGACGCAATTCAAAGATGCCATTTACACGCTCTACCCAAAGAGAAGGAACACCAAGGTGACGTGAAGTTTCATAGGAAGGAATAAGGCCGCCAATTGCGGGACCCACAACATAATCAATTTCTCCCTCGATAGATTTTTTGATTTTTTCAGCCAACCCACGACATAACTTTTCCGTCAAGTCAGCATGCATGAATACTTTCGCTTTTTGCATATAAGTCGCACTATGGCGCCCCGATGTTAAAATAAAATGCCCTTCTAGAATAGCATCTGCTTGTTTAAAAATATCAATGACATCTTGTGTATTCATTGCAAAATCTTTCTTTTTATCCATGAACCCGCCGTACTGTACTTACTGAACCTGCCTCTTTTAACTGAGAAAAAATACGATTCAAATGTTTTAAATCCCACACTTCCAAATCAATCATAATTTCTGTAAAATCCGGTGCTGTACGGATAAAAGATAAATTTTGGATATTGGCATCGTTAGCAGAAATTATTTGTGTAATTTCAGCCAAAGAACCAGGACTATTTACAACCAAAATATTTATCCGTGCAGGAAAACGTTCATTCATTTGGGCATCAATATCCCAGCGGACATCAATCCATCGTTCTGGCTGATCATCATACGCCATCAAAGCTGAAGACTGTATTGGATAAATAACGATCCCAGCCCCAGGCTGCATAATACCAACAATCCGATCTCCAGGTACTGCTCCTTCCGGTGAAAAACGTACGGGTATATCTCCACGGGTTCCTCTAATAGGCAATGCTTTAGATTGATGATTCTCGACCATTGCATTCTTTTCATTTTCTGGAACTTTAAAAATCATACCTTGGGCATTCTCAATATTAAACCAACCTTCTTCCCCAGACTTAAAAGATGACTTTTGTACCACACGGTGATCTTGATAATCAGGATAAACCGCTTTAATCACATCAGCGGAAAACAGCTCTCCACGCCCAACAGCCGCCAATACATCCTCTACATCTTTACGTGCTAAACGTGGCAAAACTTTCTTCAAAACGTCTTTTGAAAATTGTTTTCCCATATATTCAAATGAACGCTCGAGAATACGATATCCTAAACCCGAATATTGTTTACGTACCGCGGCACGACTTGCTCGTCGAATAGCTGAACGTGCTTTACCTGTGACAACAAGAAATTCCCACGCAGCTGGCGGAATTTGAGCGTGTGAACGAATAATATCAACCTCATCACCATTTTTTAATTTGGTCATTAAAGGCATAATACGACCATTGATTTTCACACCCACACAAGAATCACCGATGTCTGTATGGACGGCATAAGCAAAATCAATAGGCGTAGCTCCTTTAGGAAAAGCAATTAATCGACCTTTCGGCGTAAAACAAAAAACTTGATCTTGAAAAAGCTCAAGCTTTGTGTGTTCTAAAAATTCTTCCGGATTATCTCCATCTGACAAAGATTGAATCGTTTGGCGCAACCATGCATACGCATTTGTTTCATTTGATAACCTCGAAGCCGAATAATTAGAACCTTGCTCTTTATAAATGGAATGTGCCGCAACGCCATATTCAGCAATTTCATCCATAGCAGCAGTTCTAATCTGCAATTCAACACGTTGTCGCGATGGTCCCACAATCGTTGTATGAATGGAACGATAATCATTCTGCTTTGGTATAGAAATATAATCTTTAAAACGACCTGGAACCATTGGCCAAGTCGTATGAATAACACCAAGAGCGCGATAACAATCATCCACTGTTTCAACAATCACACGAAATCCAAAAATATCGGATAATTGTTCAAAAGAGAGCGCCTTGCTTTCCATTTTGCGAAAGACGGAATACGACTTTTTCTGACGGCTTTTAACATTCGCTTTAATGCCATGCTCGAAAAAAAGTTTTGTCAACTCGTTTTCAATTGTGGAAAGCAAATCACGATTGCGTTTTGATAACTCAGAAAGACGATTGGTAATCGTACGATAACCTTCTGGATTTAAATAAAAGAAAGAGAGATCTTCTAATTCCTCGCGCATATCCTGCATACCCATACGACCAGCAAGCGGCGCATAAATATCCATCGTCTCCTCAGCAATTCGCCGGCGCTTCTCATCACGCATAACACCAAGGGTGCGCATATTATGAAGACGATCAGCAAGTTTGACTAAAAGAACACGAACATCATCAGAAATGGCAATAAGGAGTTTACGAAGATTTTCTGCCTGTACGGCTTTCTTTGATACAAGATCAAGCTTATTAAGTTTTGTAAGTCCTTCAACCAACTTGCCAATTTCAGAACCAAAAAGCTGATCAATTTCTGCTCGTGTAGCGCTTGTATCTTCAATTGTATCATGCAAAAGAGCAACAGCAATCGTTGCCTCATCCAACCGCATATCTGTCAAAATAGCAGCAACTTCTAAAGGATGAGAAAAATAAAGATCGCCCGAAGCACGCTTTTGATGTGCATGCTTTCTCATTGCATAATCATAGGCCCTGTTTAAAAGAGCCTCATCTACGTCAGACTTGTAACGTTGAACACGTCCAACAAGCTCACACTGACGCATCATACGAGCATATCCTTTATCTTTTCACATCCCTAATCCTTATTGAACACATCTTATCAATAAAAGACAAGAAAAATAACTGCTCCTTACAGACAAGGTATCTTTACTCCTGTAATATAAATTGCTGCAATTAATAATCGTCACTTTTTTCTGGAACAACCAAACCTTCAATACCCGCTAAAAGCTCTTCTTCTGACATATGATCAAATGAAGTAGCTTCTTCTTGCGACGACGTATTAAAAACACTTTCAGCTTCACCTGAATGGGTAATAAATTCACTTGCCATTTCTGGCTCATCTACTTCCACATGTTTTTGCAGCGAATGAATAAGGTCTTCCTTTAAATCAGCAGGCGACAATGTTTCTTCTGCTATTTCACGCAAAGCAACAACTGGATTTTTATCATTATCACGATCAACCGTAATCTGCGCTCCTTGTGAAATCTGACGCGCCCGATGACCTGCTAAAAGTACCAATTCAAAGCGGTTGTCAACTTTATCAATACAATCTTCTACCGTTACGCGGGCCATTTATGCCTCTTTCTCAAATAAAAAAATTTAATAGCGGATAGGGAAGTATATACAATAATCAAAATAAAACACAAGAAAAACAACAAAAACTTTTATATTTTTTGATTAAAGAACTTATTTAAGAAAATTCTTAGAAAATTTATAAAAATGTATAACCTATTCATGCTCGTTATCAAAGCTGCTCTTAAAAGCATTCCAATAGATTGGCTTCAAACAAAGGGAGGTCTTTCTTGACAAAATGCTTGTCTGTAGTCTTCCTCCTTTTAAAAGGAATATCAGCTGTTTAAAATCCTTTGCAATAACGGCAGCCTTATGCATACTTTTTATGATAATATCTTTATTTAAAGAGAGAACTTTTTTCTTTGAACATCATGTGTATTGCACTCTTATTCATCGAATAAATTACTGAAAGATTACCTCTCTTTACATAATAATTAGCAATAAGTTTATATTAAATTTTATTTATATTCATTATAGATTGTTTCTCAAAACATAACCCGTCATATACGCTATAAAAGATTCAAAAAAATAGAAAAAACGATTGATGCCTAACACCATGAATAGCCAATTAACATCACTTTGCCCAGAACCGCCCAAAAATTGCAATTTATGTCCTAGGCTCCATCAGTTTATCGCTGACTGGCGTGTAAAAGAACCAAGTTGGTACAACGCACCGGTGCGCCCCTTTTTTCCTTATAAAGGAGCAGACACAACGCGCCTGCTTATTGTTGGGCTTGCTCCTGGATTACGCGGTGCAAATCGAACTGGACGTCCATTCACTGGTGATTATGCTGGGCACTTACTTTATTCAACTTTAAAAAAATTTGGTTTTGCCCAAGGAACCTTTGAAGAAAGAGCAGACGATACTCTTGAACTGATTGATGCAGCAATCGTCAACTCTGTTCGTTGTGTTCCCCCAGAAAATAAACCCACCGGTGCAGAAATTAACACATGCCGCTATTTCTTTTCACCTCTTTTAACAAATCTTCCCAAACTTAAAGCCGTTATTACCTTAGGCACCATTGCGCACCATTCAACGATACGTGCCCTTAATGCAAAAGTTTTAGCTCATCCTTTTGGACACGGCGAAATTAATAACATCGGCAGATTACGCATCTTTTCGAGCTATCACTGTTCTCGTTATAATACAAATACTGGACGCTTGACAGACGCCATGTTTCACCAAATTTTTCAAGCAGCAAAAACATACTTAGACCAATGCTAAAACTGTTTTAAACCAGCGCTATAAATAAAGGATATCTAAATCGCATCCGTCATCCATATCTTTTTAAAAGTCTTGCTTTTTCACGTCCCCAATCGCGTTTTTTTTCCGTTTCGCGCTTATCATGAAGCTTTTTTCCCCGCGCTAGAGCAATCTCCAACTTAACACGCCCTCGTTCATTAAAATAAAGTTTAAGAGGAACAAGTGTCATTCCTTCACGAGACGTTGCATTAAAAAAACGTGCCATCTCACGTTTTGAAAGTAATAACTTGCGCAAACGTCGCGGTTCATGATTAAAACGATTAGCCTGCGTATATTCAGGAATATAGCTGTTTACTAACCATAATTCCCCATTCTCAAAACTCGCATAGCTTTCAGCAATATTGGCATGATTAGAACGTAAGGACTTTACTTCCGCTCCCTGAAGGACAAGACCGGCCTCGAGATTATTAAGGATTTCAAAATTAAAACGTGCTTTACGATTGTCAGCAATTATTTTCCGTACGGGCGCGTTCTTTTTTTTATTCATGGCTTTGTCAATATCATTTTATGCTTTTAAAATACCAGCATGACTGAGGGCTGCATCAATAATCTTCTTTGTTCTTTCTGTTAATGGAACAATCGGAGAACGCACAGTATCACCACAAAATCCTAATTTTGCAGCAGCATATTTAATACCCGCTGGACTAGGCTCAATAAACACAGCACGATTAAGAGGCATCAAGCGATCATTTAATTCTCGTGCTGTTTTATAATCACCACGAAAACAAGCAGCTTGAAGCTCTGCACACAGCTTTGGAGCAACATTGGAGGAAACTGAAATACACCCCATACCTCCATGTGCATTAAAACCTAACGCTGTACAATCATCACCGGAAAGCTGTACAAAATCCTTCCCACACTTTTCACGTTGTTCACTAACGCGTTCAATTCTGCTCGTTGCATCTTTTACACCAATGATATTTTTAAAATCTTGATAAAGGTCTTTCATCGTTTCCACAGCCATATCGATAACAGAACGACCAGGAATATTATAAATTATAATCGGAATAGAAACAGCTTTGGCAATGGAAGAAAAATGTTTGTATAAACCAGATTGATTTGGTCTATTATAATAGGGAGTGACAACCAAAACTGCATCTGCACCAGCTTTTTGCGCGTATTGTGCAAGCTCTACAGCCTCACTTGTGCTATTTGATCCCGCTCCAGCAACAACAGGAACACGCTTTGCGACCTGCTCAACACACAATTCTATAATCCGCTTATGTTCTTCATGACTTAACGTTGCTGATTCACCGGTTGTCCCAACTGGGCTTACACCGTTAATCCCTTGTGTGATCTGCCATTCAATAAAATCACAAAACGCCTTCTCATCAATTGCGCCCTTATTATCAAACGGTGTAATAAGCGCAGTTATAGCTCCCTTGAGCATGATAAACTCCCTATAATATTCGCTTTTATTTTTTTAATAATCGCCTTTTATAAATTTTAAATAGAGCATAATCTTGCTCTATCATTGAAGCAAGATGAATTTCAAAAAAAGCCCTCATAAGATGAAAATGTCCCTCCTTAAATGTTGCACATTTGTTTAAAATAAACCGTCTATATTAACGCGTTTTTCATGCTTGTGTTCTATAAATCCTTAAGTTTTTACAAAAAGCAAGGTCTCAAGGTCTTTTCTCTATGCGTGTATTTTCCACCTCTCTTTTCGTATCAACCTTTACTGCACTTATACTGGCAATAAGCATTTTATTTTCAAGTGCATCCGCGCAAACACCTCTTTTGCACGGGAAAGCGCCAATCCCTTTGGTGCGCCCTACTCCCTTTCCCGAAAAAAGAGCTCAAGAGCCTCTTCAACAGATACACACGACATCACACAATACTGCTACACTTCAGCAACTGAAAGCTGGGCTAGATGCACTAGCAAACAACAATATTGCAAAAACAATAAACCTTCGTAATTCAATGGAAAAAAATAGCCTTGATCGTCATATTTTGACATGGGCGCTGGGGATATCAAACCAAGCTAATATACCAAGTTCTGAAATATTTAATGCAATCAACATGCTAAAAGGATGGCCCGGTATAGAAACGATGCAACGCAATGCTGAACGTGCTTTTCTTAACGAAACCAACCTCACACGCGCAATCATCCAAAAATTTTCTCATCACCCGCCCCAAACAGCGCAAGGAATGGCTCTCTTCGCTAAAGCACTTATTGCAACGGGACAAACCACTCGTGCTCGACACGTTATTGCGCCATGGTGGCATAAAACACAGCTTAATGCAAAAGAAGAAATATTTGTTCTTAAAAATGCAAGCGCTGCATTAAAACCTATTGATCATCTGAAACGCATGCAGTTTATGCTGTATGCATATCGTTTTGATTCAGCAGCACGCGTTGCAAAATTAGCCCATGCTCAATCTCTTTTTGATGCTTTTGTGGCCGTTGAAAAAAATGATCCTAGAGCTACACAAAAATTAAAAGCTGTAGAAAGATCATGGCAAAAAGATCCTCTTTTTCAGTTTGCTCGAATACGCCATCTTCGACGAACAGAGCAATATAATGCAGCTGCAGCACTCATGATGAAAACATCAAAAGATGCATTCCGCCTTATGAACCCTCATTCTTTGTGGAAAGAACAACGCGCCCTTTCTCGTGAAATGCTCGATTTAAACAAACCAAAAATTGCTTATCAACTCGTTGCAATGCACACTGGTATAACATCTGCATTAGCTATCGATGCTGAGTTTCATGCAGGATGGTACGCACTACGGTTTCTTCATAACCCTAAATTGGCAATGCAGCATTTTTCACGTATTCCTCAACTCTCTTCTTTACCTTTTTCTGCATCACGTGGATATTACTGGATGGGACGAACAGCAGAAACGCTAGAAGAACATAAAAATGCCCAGCAATACTTTCATCGCGCAGCTCATTTTGGTGCAACTTACTACGGTCAATTAGCCGCTGCACGACTCAACCAAAAAAAGCTTAAAGTTTCCTTTCCCAAACCAACAACTGCTGAGCGACAACATTTTAGTGCACGAAAAGCGATCAAAGCAATTCAACGTCTTGAAGCAGCCGGCTATGCTGATTTTGCTAAAATTTTTTATAGAGAGCTCGGAAAAAAAATAGAAAGCCCCGGCGAATTAGCCCTTCTGGCTGTTATGGCAGAAAAAAATGGAGACTATTATACCAGCCTCAAAATTGGGAAAATGGCTGTCTTTCAGGGAAAAAATGTCGGTGCACTCTCTCATCCTCTGGGAGCTATACCAGCTTCTACTAATATTTCTGTAGAAGAAAAATCGCTTATCTATGCCATTGCACGCCAAGAAAGCGAATTTAATCCAACAGCCATATCAAAAGCAGGTGCACAAGGTATACTCCAATTGCTTCCTACAACAGCAAAAGCATTGGCAAAAAAATACTCAATCGCATGGTCTCCTAAAAAATTTAGCAGTGATGCTCATTATAATGCAACATTAGGTGCCCATTTTCTCAATGAACAATTGGAACGTTTTAATGGATCCTATATACTAACTCTTATTGGCTATAATGCGGGTCCCCGTCGTGTCAATGAATGGATAAAACGTTATGGCGATCCTCGAGGACAATCTCTCGATAACGTCATTGATTGGGTTGAGCGTATTCCTTATACAGAAACACGTAATTACGTGATGCGTGTCATGGAAAATTATGGTGTCTACAAAGCAAGACTCACTGGGAAAATAGATATAAAAACCGACCTGCTTTCTGGTCGACGAAAATAATATGCCTTAACTTCCCATATAGTATTTGAAAGCGTTCATAAGAAGTATTTTTATTCCTTTTTAAATAGTATCCACATACCAACCTGCTTATGATGTATAAACAAGTAATTTTAATTGATTCAGTATCAATAAATTCAAAATGAGAAAACCCTACGCTATTAGGGTCTTTTATTTCAAATACAAAATGATGAATTATCATTATAAATCAACATGTCGTACAAATAGTTCATTTCTTCCCAACATAAACGACAATATCATAGATGATTACAAATATAAGAGAAGAGTGAAACAAATAGGTCATTCTTTTACTGTTGCTTATTAGTATCAATATTCAAATCTTGTACAATAGCATAAGCATATTTTAAGACTATTTTGTTCTGCTTATAACATTTCTATACCAAATAAGAGTACGTTATTATGTATATCGTTTGGATTATCTCTGATAACAGAAAGACAGACTCATTGAGTTAGAAAGCCTTAAAGACAAACAATTCCCTTCTACCCCTTCCCTTTTCATTCGGGTTTACGACTTTTAAATATGTCAATATCTTTTAATGATGAAGATAAAGCTTTGCTTTTTTTTCCCATTTTTACATATAAGCTCACATCCTTCACACAAAACAGAGCATCTCAAAATAGTATGTTTTTCTTATTTATATTCTTGTTTTATTTTAATGTTTCTAAGTCCATTTCACAACGGTGTATCTGAAAAGTATTTACGAAAATCCTCTCACGAATGGTATAAAAATCGATGAGACACGATTAACCTTTACTGAATAAAAGCTATAGCTCTATCATCCCTTAACTCCCAATGTTGCAACAGCCCTTTCATTTAGAACATTCATAAGAAGTATATTCACTGCTTTTTAGAAGTTTTTTACCCATACTCCCCCTTCAACTTGTGTCATAAGTAAGCGGATGGTTTTGATTGACACAACGTCAAAAAAATCGAACGAACTATATTTTAACTTTTATTCAAACTGTAAATAATTATTATAAATCAATATATTATAAGAATAAACGCCCTATATAAAAAATCAGCTAAATATCAGGGATACTCTGATTATTTTATTCACTTTTGATGGTGGTGGTGGTGGAAAAGAACCAACGCGTTGAAGTGCCGCCATCGCTAATCGATCAAGTTCCGGATTACCAGCAGAGACTGCTACACGACTAGAAAAAATACTCCCCTGCTTATGCACCATAAATTCTAACTTCACCGTTCCTTTTGCACGACTGGTACGCTGTCCCACAATATAATTTTTTTGCCTTTCTAATTGTGACTGTACCTTTGCTAACCACTCCATTAACAACATATCTTCAAGCCCTGCTGTACTGACGCCCTTGTTGGTGGAAGAAGAACGTACCGCCTTTGCATTGGAGCGCTTTACTACAGCCTTTGGCATCGGTATTGTTTTTTTGATAAACGCTTTATGCTCCACTTTTTGAGGAAGGGGTTCTTCCAAAGACTTTAAGTCATCTTGTTCTACCATATGCTGAGGCTCTTCCGATTGAACTTCATCCACGGATTCCAATTCCTCTGACTCCTTCTCTAAAAGATCAGACTGTAATACTTTTGGCTCTGTATTAATATCCGACTCTGCATGAATATCTGATAAGTCTGTATCAACATCCGGATAGATAGTTTCTTGCACAAAAGTCAGCATAATCTCCGACGAGAGCAAGCCATTACTTACACCCGTACTTTGAAAATAAAACTGCGCTCCCAATAATACATGCAAAAATAAAGCTCCAACAAATGCACCAATCCAAAGAGTTAATAATTGCGTCGTATTTTCAAAATTCATCGTTTCTTCTGCCGCTATTTTAAGCTTAATATTGGTGTGAATCTCATTAAAACAGGCTATTTTGAAATTGCAACTTTTTTCTTGACTGATTTTGTCATGTTTAATATGGTTTTCTAGTGATTTTGTCTTGTTGGCAAAATCATTTCTGCTTGGCTGGCAAGTTTTAATCAGCGGGTCCAGCCTTTTTGTATGTAAATAAAATTTCAAAACAGAGAGGGGATGTTTAAAAAGGTTGTGATGTGTTATGCAAATAAGACGAAAAAATATCTATAAAAGCTGTGTGATTTTAAGTGCATTATCGGTCTGTATACCTTCATTTGTTTTTGCACGAAATAAAGATGGAGGTGCTGTCACTGAACTCAAACCAATTGTTATTGAAGAGAAAAAAATAGGGACGGCCTTGGATTCGGTCACTATTCTGACAGATCGGAAAACCGCGAAGGATATTCGTGAGAAACAAATAACTGATGCCTATGATATTAGTCGTCTTTATCCAACCGTGGGGTATAGCCCAAGCAATAACAGTTTTGTCATTCGTGGTTTAGAAGCAAACCGTGTTCTCACAACAGTGGATGGTATTGTTCTTCCATGGTTCAATGATATATTGCGTAATAACAGTGGTAACACAATGTTTGACTTTAGTGCGCTTTCCACACTTGATGTGATTCAGGGACCGGATTCTAGTCTTTATGGATCTGGTGCACTGGGAGGAGTTGTTGCGTTGCGTACCCTTGATCCTGAAGATCTTATCACAGAAGGAAAAAATTGGGGTGGTCTTATAAGAAGTGGTTATCATTCTGTTGATAATAGTTGGCACGTAGATCAAGCTGTTGCAATGCGTGCTCAACAAACGTTTTTGCTTTTCCAAGGTTCTTATGCGGAAGGTCATGAGCGCAAAAATATGGGAACCCTAGAAGGCTATGAAGAGCGCACACGTAAAAACCCTGCTCATTTTGACCAAAACAATTTGCTCTTTAAAATTCACCAATACCTTGATGACAATCACCGACTTGGTTTTACAGCAGAGCGTTTTGGTCACAATATTGATACACATTCATTGAATGCTTCTGAAAGATATTATGCCCGTGGTTCCGTTTATGACAAGGACGACAAACTCCGTGAACGCCTTTCTCTTTCTTATGACTATAACGGCAATGAAGATGCTATTTTTGATGCGTTTCGTGGACAGATTTATTGGCAAAGACAGTCAAGTCATGATATTAGGACTTCATTTCGTGTTCGGGCACCCAAAGGGGATTTTTTGAGAGATAATTTTTTGCGTAATACCAATTATGGTTTCAATGCTGATGCTCTCAAGAAAGTTCATATTGGCACTGTAGATCATACGTTAAAGCTTGCCGCTAATGTCTTGTCATCTAAGTTTCATCATTATTTGTTCGGGAAAGATAATTGTCACTTGCCGGAAAATGCACGGGGGTGCCTCTTTGTGCCCGCTAATCGGTCAGATTCACCAGATACAAATGGCTATAATTTGGGTTTTGTTTTCGAAGATGAAATTGGCTTTGCTGATAACCATTTCCGTATCACACCTGGAATTCGTTATGATTGGTATAAGTATGTCCCTCAGAAAACGTCTTCTTATGAGAAAACTCTGCTTTCTGACAAATTTCCTCCAGAAAGAAATGGTTCACGTTTTTCTCCCAAATTACGTGTGGAGTGGGATGTTCGTGATCAAGTAACACTTTATGCTCAATGGGCACAGGCTTTTCGCGCACCACGTATTGCAGAACTTTACGTCTCTTATATGAAACCTCCTGCTTATTACTCGAAGGGCAACCCTGATCTAAAAGCAGAAACGAGCAATGGGTATGATGTTGGCATAAGGTATGGAAATGGAAATTTTGGTGGTTCACTCAGTGCCTTTTTTAATCAATACAAGGACTTCATAGATACTGTGGATATAGGGCCATCAGAGGAATACAAATTGAAACGTCGCCATTATAGAAATCTTGCAAATGTGCGTATTTATGGTGCTGAAGCAAAAATACATTTGGCTCTTAATGATGGATTCCATAGCAATTTTTCTCTTACCTATTCGCAAGGAAAGGATCTTGATAAAGATGAATATCTTAACTCAATTCCAGCTTTAAAAGTGATTGCTGGGATCGGATATGCAAAAGAAATTTGGGGAGCAGACGTCGTGCTTACCTCATCTGCCAAACGTGATAAAGTTGCTAAGGAATCGGACTATCAAAAAATTCCAGGTTATAATATTATTGATGTGTCAGGTTGGTTGAAGCCATTTGGTGAAAAGGGTCCTGTTATAAGGGCTGGTGTTTATAATCTGTTCAATCAAAAATATTGGAATGTATCAGATCTTCCTTCCGATGACGGCTCAACACCGAAGGATTATTATAGTCAGCCTGGTCGCAACTTTAAAGTTTCGTTCGTGCAAAAATTTTAGTCACTTTTGTTAATCATTAGATCAATTAAAAAGGTTATATCGATAAAAAATAAATTATTGCGTTTCTGTTCTCATTGTTCTTTAAACAACAAATTTTGAAGTTTGCGCTTTAACTCTTTGTAATTTATCGATTTTTATTGTTCTATTGTTGATAAAATAAGGGCTTTTTTGGTGGTGAGTTGAACCATTAGTTGATAGTGGTTCAACTCACTGTTTTTGAGTTTTAAAATTAAACAATTAACCTTTAAACAGGTAACATAAGGATAAGCCCATGTCATACACAGCCGAAATGATTATTCGCTTGCGTGAAGAAAAAAAAGAAATGCGTAACCGCGATTTCGCGGACTCTATTGGTATATCCGAAGCAGAACTCATTGCGGCTTATTGTACGATTGGAAAAGCAAAAAAACTACGCGCTGATGTCGCTACTCTCTTGGAAAGTGCTCCTAAACTTGGAATAGTCATGGCATTAACACGGAATGAAAATGCTGTCCATGAAATAACAGGATGTTTTGAGAAGATTGTTCAAAGTCAGCATATTCCGATAACACTCGGTGAAATTGACTTGCGTATTTTTTCAAAACAGTGGAAGTTTGGTTTCGAGCATGACGTGACTATTCTCGGAACACCTATGAAAAGTCTGCAATTTTTTGATCAGTATGGCATTGCTATTTTCAAACTCTATTCTCAAGACGCAACAAATATGGAAGAATGGGCTGCACTTGTTGAAAAGTTGCTTCATGACGATCAATCACCCACACTTGATATTTCTCCCGCTCCTACTCCAGTACAATGTGATACGGCAAAACTAGATGTTGAAAAGTTCCGAGATCGTTGGCGACAGATGACTGATGTGCATCAACTTCATGGAATTATTTCTGAACTGAAAATTAATCGACATAATGCTGTAAAACATGCCGGAGATGAATTTGCCGATGAGTTAAAAATAGAAGCTGTTGAGATGATGCTCAAACAAGTTGCACAAGAAGAGTTACCAATTATGTGTTTTGTTGGAAATAAAGGATGTATCCAAATTTTCACTGGGCAAGTAAAGAATATTAAGCAAATGGGACCTTGGCTTAATGTTCTCGATCAGAAATTTCACCTCCATTTACTCGTTTCTGGAATCAAGAAGGTATGGCGTGTTCGCAAACCTACAATTGATGGGTATGTCAACTCACTTGAAGTTTTCGATAAAGATGATGAGATGATTATTCAATTCTTTGGCGTACGCAAGGAGGGCCAAAAAGAACGTGAAGATTGGCGCTCTTTATTGAATGGTTTACCATCGTGCCAAGAAAACAGCAGTAACTAAGATAAGGTAAGGTCAGACATGTTCATATCTCTTTTGCATAGGTTATCAAACCTTTTTCTTATATGTTTACTGCTCTCTCTTACCTGTTTTTCTAAACAAGTGATTGCTGAACCCACAACCCGTTTTCCTGAAAATGCTCGTATTGTTTCTATCGGCGGAGCACTTACAGAAATTGTCTATGCATTGGGAGCCCAAGATCAACTTGTCGCCCGTGATAGTACAAGCGTCTACCCACAAGAAGCGCTCAAGCTTCCTGTGCTTGGATATATGCGTGCTCTTTCACCTGAGGGTGTTTTATCACTTGCCCCAGAGGGCATATTGCTTGTTGAAGGAAGCGGTCCCGCTTCAACAATTGATATTCTCAAAAAAACATCAATACCTCTGGTGATCATACCAGAAGACTACTCCCGTGAAAATGTGATAGAAAAGATTCGCCTCGTTGGCCAAGCTATTCATCGAGAAGTGCAAGCGGCTGCGTTAATTGAAAAATTGAAGCGTAATTTTTTAGAAAACGATGCGCTTTTGGCGAAAGTAACAACACCAAAGCGTGTTCTTTTTGTTTTCTCTGTGCAAAATGGACGCGTCATGGCATCTGGAACAGGTACTGCAGCTGATAGTATGATAAAACTTTCAGGTGCTATCAATGCTATCACCGATTATAAAGGATATAAACTTCTCAACGGCGAAGCGTTATTGAAATCAGATCCTGATGTTATCTTACTTGTAAAACATGGTGCAAGATCAACCAGCATTGATAAGATTTTAGCCATACCGGCAGTTCAAGCAACAACAGCAGCAAAAAATCATGCCATAAAACAGATGGATGCTATGTATTTTTTAGGATTTGGTCCACGCACTGCAGACGCATCAAGAGAGCTTATTGAGATACTTTATGGTGCAAATCAAAACGGTAAGAGCTGATAAAAATGGTAGACGGTACATCCATGATGCATTTGCCTGAAGCAAAAGAAGGTAAAAAAATAAACCGTTCAAAGCAGGGAAAGATTTTATTATTAAGCTTAATAATATTCCTTATCTTTAGTATTTTTGGTGGGCTCTTGAATGGTGCCGCAAAGGTTTCTTTCGTTGATCTCCTCCATGTAATGCTTACACAAGATTTTTCAGTAAGTAGTAAAACGCGTGATTACCTCGTGCTTATCGACATAAGGCTTCCCCGTGTTATCTTTGGATTGTTGATTGGAGCAGCTTTAGCTGTCTCCGGTGTTCTTATGCAAGGGCTTTTCCGTAATCCTCTTGCAGATCCTGGAATTATAGGTGTATCAGCAGGTGCTGGACTTGGAGCAGTCTTAGCAATTGTTGTCGGTATTGCTTTTCCTATTTCATTTGCACCTTTTCTAGAGCCTTACAAAGTTATCATAGGTGCTTTTTTTGGTGGACTTTTATCAACGATTATTCTCTACATAATAGCAACGCATAATAGCTTTACCTCTATTGCAACCATGCTGCTTGCTGGTATTGCTCTTGGTGCATTAAGCAGTGCAGTTGTTGGAACATTGATTTTTATCGCAAATGACCAACAACTCCGTGATATCACTTTTTGGAGTCTTGGCTCTCTTGCGGGCGCTACGTGGTTGAAAGTATGGCTCGTTCTCCCTTTCATCGTTATTGGTCTTCTTTTCTCTCCCTTTTTATCACGAGCACTTAATGCCCTTGCTCTTGGAGAAGCTGTTGCTGGCCATATTGGTTTCCATATTCAACGCGTTAAAAATATTGCTATTCCCCTTGTTGCTCTTATGTGTGGTAGTGCTGTTGCTGTCAGTGGTGGTATTGGTTTTATTGGTATTATTGTTCCTCATATTTTACGTCAACTCATTGGTCCTGATCATCGCTATCTCATTCCTTGCTCTGCTCTCTTGGGAGCAGCATTACTTATTTTTGCTGATACGTTTGCACGCTTAATTGTTGCCCCCGCAGAATTGCCAATTGGAATTGTAACAGCACTTTTTGGTGCACCTTTCTTTCTATGGATCCTTATATGCAAACGAGGAACAGACTTTTCATGATTGAAGCGACAAATATTTGTGTTCAGCGCGGAAAGAAGCAAATTCTTAAACACATTAATCTTCAAGCTAAAAGTGGTGCTTTTACCATTATTATTGGTCCTAATGGATCAGGAAAAAGTACTTTTATCAAAGCTCTGAGTGGTGAAATTCCTTACAGTGGAAAAATAACCTTAAATGGTTATAATGTATGCCAAACAAAAACTCATGAAATGGCCAAAATGCGCGCTGTACTACCACAATCAACAACGCTCGTATTTCCATTCTTAGTCCATGAAGTTGTAGGGCTTGGCCTTTCTGTAAACCAATTTACCATTGCCAAAGCCGAAGTGCAAAATCTTATCCAAAAAGCTTTAGAGTGCGTTGACCTTGCTGATTATGGCAACCTATATTATCACCAATTATCAGGCGGAGAACAAGCTAGAGTACAACTTGCCCGTGTACTTTGCCAAATCTGGAAACCTGTTCATAATGGAATTCCTCGCTGGATGATATTAGATGAACCTATTGCTAGCCTCGATATTCAACATCAAATCATCGTTATGGATATTGCCAAAAATTTTGCCCATTCTGGTGGCGGCGTTCTTGCTGTTCTTCATGACCTCAATCTCGCAGCACATTATGCAGATAACATGATTTTGCTCAAGGAAGGAGAGATTTATTGCGAAGGAAATGCAACTAACGTTTTGACAACACAAAATCTCCGCGATGTTTATCATTGTTCTTTAAACGTTTCTGAATTACCTAAAGAAGATATCCCATTTATACTCCCTCAAACGGCATCCTCCTATGAAATTAGATCTCTAAGCTATCGGTTTCAATCTAAAAACTAAAGTCCATAGAAAAATAAAACATGCAAATATTCAAGAATTTTTTTATTTTTATATGAGCTTTTTTTGTCATCTGCCATTTTAAAAAATTGTTTTTTTGACTCTCTCAAGTATCATATTAACAGTATAGATTTCCTCTTCATATGCTAGAAAATAACGCGGAATTGCTCCGCGTTAACAAAATTATCAGGGTGGATGGATTATTATTACTCAAACATACTCATGATTTTATAGCATAGACAACGGTTGCATTAACAGGGCGCGTTTCTGCCTCACCCGTATGGGAAAGAGTTACCTTGTGTGTATGTGCACCAGCAGAACCTGTTCTCCCTTTCAGGGTCGCATTATAGGTATAATGATTTGGTAGTCTCCCAATATCACCAACTGGCCATCCTACCCCTTGATACTCAAAATTATGCGTATGCTCGCCTGCATTTTCAATACTCCCAATATGCGTATGCGATTTTATGCTATCTTGTTGTTTATCTGCAAATTTTCTACCACTATCTAAACCCCGACCATTATCAAAGCCGCGTAAAAACATGCCTCTAAAATCAGGAACTTTAAAAGTTTTATTGCTGTCTTTTCCCCATTTATCACCTATTGCGTTGAATAACTGCGGATAATCTTCACGCTTATAGGCCTTACCATCACACAAAAGCCAACCATTTGGCACATTTTGCATAGCAAATGTTGCAATAAATCCAGAGGGAAAACTTTCTATCTTTGGTGGTGTAGGATTTAATAAGTACCACCCCTCATGCTCTTTTATTAAAACACCATTATTGTATACCATTTCATAAATGCCATCTGTTTGAAATTCTCCACCTTCTAATGGTATAACTCCCGCATCAGTTGCTTTATAGATAAGCTTTTCTCCTATATTATTAACAGTTATTTTTGTCGAGCCAATATT
Organism: Bartonella sp. MF74HXZ; assembly: GCF_042194445.1. Taxonomy (NCBI): domain Bacteria; kingdom Pseudomonadati; phylum Pseudomonadota; class Alphaproteobacteria; order Hyphomicrobiales; family Bartonellaceae; genus Bartonella; species Bartonella sp. MF74HXZ. The sequence goes on from NZ_JBHIMW010000001.1 coordinate 129,626, forward strand.
TACACCACAAGCTTTAAAACGTATGACGATATCATTGTTGTATTTCTTTATAGGCGAAACTGTCTTTAAGGTAATTAATGTTGTTTTATCTTCCACATTTACTATAAAGCTTGAATTAATAGATCCACCATTATCTGCAAGATATTCACGCACGCGCTGCATCATCGCCCGTGCACTATCATTAACAGAACTAGGCGGCTGACCTTCTGCCCAATTAATGATACTATCTGAATAAGCATTTTCATCAGCCTTTAGAGACCAATCGTAAATATTAGACATTATAAATCCCCCATTGTTTTCATAGTTTTTTTAACAAATTCTCGTTCTGTGCACTAAAATGTGCTGCCGCTGTTGATTGGTACATCATAATTACTGCACCATCCGTATTTACGCATTTTACCTCTCTTCACTCCTTACAATTTAATAACCTAAATTCACCAGATGCTTTTCATAACATTAGTATTAATGTTTTCTCTTCTAATGTGTAATGTAACTACCTCATCTGATGTTACTTAATATCTTGTTTTGTTGCTTTGCTGTTGTTATATAATTATTTTTTAAATCTTGCATCTTGTTGCAAAATTTATAAATACTGTTCAAAATTTTCCTTATTATGGATTTCATACAACCATTATCGAATGTAATAACTTATCATCCACATAGAAAGTTTCTGATTTAAACATTATCTTTTTTTATTTTTTTCAATAGTTTAAATCTATCGCGTCGATATTTTAAAACAAAGAAACTCTATCTTTTAGCTATCACTTATATTAAAATTTTAAAAGTTAGCTTCAACTTCGTTGCATGCTTCATTATGTTTTTATTCACATGCAGATGCTTTGTTCTATTTTATTCAATTTATTCCTGAAATTGTGTTACAAGGTCAGCACCAATGTTTTTTTGAACAAGCTTTTGTCTAATCTAAATGCACCATAGAAAATATATTCAATATGGACACTTCTTCACGCTTTCATTGAACTGGAAATGAAATACTTTGAAATACTAAAGAAACACCACACACCCTCACCAAATCTGAAGGTTGTATCCAATCCGGAAAATATTAAAAAACATAACCTAGCACCCTCCCCCAATTTTTATGAACAATACGCTTGTTTTTTAAACGCCCTGTAATCAAATTCTCCCCTCCCGCACTTAGCATATCTCTATATATATTATTATATGTATATTTTTTTTGCAAGAATAATAAATCATTCTCAACAACATCTTGCAATTATTGGTGCTCTTCTCTATTCTTTCCGGCGTTTACCTCATTATTTAGTATAAGTGCACTACTTAAAAATGATTTTTTTAACAAGATCTAAAAGATAAACTGTTTTTTATATCTTTCATAATGTTCATAACCAGTTTTATGGTATTAGTGGGACAATGCAAAGCGATTATAGAATGCTATAATAGTGTAGATAAAGAATTCACTAACGAATTTACCTATGAGTCTCTTGTTAACACATTTGTCTATCTCTGGAGTATACCAATCATCTTTTCCTGTATAGCTGCAGCTTTTATATGGCTACCAATTGTAACATTGCTAATAATAGCAATATTAGTGGGAATTTGGTTACTCCTCCTCATAATTCCCTACTTATTCCAAAATTAGTTTTTGGCTTTGTTAATCATTATCATAATAATTCTTTGTTTGCGTTTGTTTTATTTATTACCTATTTTAGTGTTTAAAAAAATTTTGACGCAAATTTACTCAATTTTTCTCTTGTTGTCTTATAATAATAAGAACACTTCATTATAATTAGAAAGCTTTTTGTATATAATTAGTGATTTCTTATCTGTAATATTGTTGCACGATATCACATGACTCTTGAATAACTTTACCTTGAAAACAAAGAGTTTTATGTCTCAGAAAATGAATTTTTGCCTCGTCTTAAGCTAAAACACAGCGCTTTGTGCGCATTTCTATTGCAAACTAATTAATGAATTTACGTAGTACTTTATGCTGAGATACATCCTTTTGCTTTCCTCTCTCTTCCAACTCTTTAAAAGTGTTGATGAAATTTCAAGATGAAAAGCCTTTGTTCATTTTCATCATCATTTTTTAATTCCGCTTGACGATTTTTAAAACATTCAAGGCAATTTATTTTTAATAATGAAGATTAGGTATTGTTTCACGCTTTTGTTTATTGCATTCTTAATGGGAACACCCCCTCATGAAAAATAGAATGCCCCACACAAAATATAATGGTATTGCATATCACGCACTTTTTAAAGAAATATTGCTTAAAATATACTCCGTTCATTTTACGACAGCGCACGTCAATGATACAATGGTAAGCCATTACAGATCATCATCTTTAAGCTTTTGAAGATACAAGCTGGAACCCATTATACATTTTGTAGGTCCCCACATTGCGATAGTCCTCGCATCTGAGAATCTTCATGAATGACTTTTGGCTTCCTTTCTTCAAATGTTTTGTCCCATATGCTCCCACGGATGACGTGCAAGAAGTAATTTTATATGAAAAGATGTATGATGAAAGAATCTTATGGTATTCTGAGTTATTATTTTAATATGAAAAAAATCTCGATCAGAGCTATAAACTATCTAATTTTTCCTTGATAATCCGTTTTTAACTTTATTCTTGTTTATAAAAGCTTCAGTATCATAGTTTATCACTTCATAATATCTATTTTCATTCTTAAAAAACACACCAAAATCGTTTAAATATATTTTTATGATTGACAATATAGATATTTAAGCCAACCATATTCGTATTAACAAAAATACTTTAAGTGGGAGGAGGCATGCAAATATTAGAATAGATATTGTATCAATTTTTTTAAATAAATTTTCTTAAGCTTTATTGGGTTTGCTTTGCTATAAAGCAATACTATTTCTATTCATCCGAATGCTCGTGATTGATAATTTGAATACATCCCCATTAACATAGCAACCTGTTTTTGAACTCTGTGTCTATAAGGAAAAAGTTTGTGCAGAAAAATACTCCATCAATCAGTTGTAATCCCTTTCCCGCTTCACGCAAAATTTATCAACAAAGTCCTATCTTTTCTGATGTGCGCGTACCATTGCGTGAAATTTCACTGACTGATGGCAGTGGTGAGAAACCTTTAAACGTTTACGATACTTCTGGCCCCTACACAGATAAAGATATGATCATTGATATTACAAAAGGCTTGCCAGCGATTAGCTTGCCTTGGCTCTCTAAGCGGGATGATACTGAAACTTATCCTGCACGATTAGTGAAACCTGAAGATAATGGATTGGCTTCTGATAAAAACCTTACACCAACCTTTAAACAAAAACGTCCCATTTTACGAGCAAAAAATGGCAAAGCAATTACACAAATGGCTTACGCGCGCGCAGGCATTATTACCGAAGAAATGGAATATGTGGCTATACGAGAAAATGAAGGATTAGCAGTAAAAGAACGGCAAAATGTACCATCAAATGAAACATTTGCTGGATCAATACCAGAAGTTTATACTGCCGAATTTGTTCGCAATGAAATTGCTTGTGGACGCGCCATTATTCCACAAAACATTAATCATCCAGAGTGCGAACCCATGATTATTGGGCGTAATTTTCGTGTTAAAATTAATGCCAATATTGGCAATTCAGCAGTGACTTCATCTATGGAAGAAGAAGTTGATAAAATGGTTTGGGCCATTCGCTGGGGAGCAGATACAGTTATGGATCTCTCAACAGGTCGAAATATTCATAATATTCGTGAGTGGATTATTCGAAATGCCCCTGTTCCCATCGGGACTGTTCCACTTTATCAAGCACTTGAAAAAGTACAGGGTATTGCTGAAAACTTAACATGGGATATTTTCCGTGATACCCTTATTGAGCAAGCAGAGCAAGGTGTTGATTATTTTACCATTCATGCGGGATTAAGACTACCTTTTATCCCTTTAACCGTTGATCGGGTAACAGGTATTGTTTCACGAGGTGGTTCTATTATGGCAAAATGGTGCTTGCATCATCACAAAGAAAGTTTTCTTTATGAACATTTTGATGAAATTTGTGATATTGCACGCACGTATGACATCTCTCTTTCCTTGGGGGATGGATTGCGCCCTGGCTCTATTGCCGATGCCAATGATGAAGCCCAATTTGCAGAGCTTAAAACTTTGGGAGAATTGACAAAAATTGCTTGGGAAAAAGATGTACAGGTTATGATTGAAGGTCCTGGGCATGTCCCAATGCACAAAATTAAAGAAAATATGGAGCAACAATTAGATCTCTGTCATGAGGCGCCTTTTTATACTTTGGGACCTCTTACAACCGACATTGCTCCTGGTTATGATCATATTACATCAGCAATTGGTGCCGCTATGATTGGATGGTTTGGAACAGCTATGTTGTGTTATGTAACACCTAAAGAACACCTAGGACTCCCCGATAGGAATGACGTAAAAACTGGTGTGATCACTTATAAAATTGCTGCTCATGCCGCTGACCTTGCCAAAGGTTTGCCTAGAGCACAATTGCGCGATAATGCTCTTTCGCGTGCACGATTTGATTTTAGATGGCATGATCAATTCAACCTTTCTCTTGATCCGGAAACAGCTTGTGCCTTTCATGATGAGACAATGCCTAAAGAAGCCCATAAATTGGTACATTTTTGTTCCATGTGTGGACCAAAATTCTGTTCTATGCGTATTTCTCATGATATTCGTGAGGCAGCAGCAATAAGAAAAACAAAAGGGGAAGGTATGATCGCCATGGCCGAGAAATATCAAAAAAATGGTGATCTTTATATGGAAATCGTTTCTCCTCAAAAAGAGAAAGTAAACAGTTGAAGAACATTCTTATCAAAGGTGCGGGTGTAGGCGGCTTAACGGTTGCCTTTATGTTACAGCAAAAAGGTGTTTCTGTTACTATATCGGCTCCCCCTCATTCTCCTATAGGAAGTGCTAGTTGGTATGCAGGAGGAATGCTCGCACCTTACTGTGAGAGAGAAAATGCGGAACAGATTGTTGAAGATCTTGGTATACGAGCTATACAGTGGTGGCGTAAAACACTCCCCAACCTTGTCATACAAAAAGGCACTTTAGTGGTTGCACCTACACGAGATAGAGGAGAGCTTGAACGATTTTCTGGGCGCACGCATAATCACAAAACCATAGATAATATAGAAATAGCTCATCTTGAACCAGATCTTGCGGAACGTTTTAACTGTGCGCTCTTTTATGAAAATGAGGCCCATATTGATCCTCGCAAAGCACTTATGGCTTTAAAAGAAAAACTTCTCAACAATGGAGCGTGTTTTGTTGATGTAGAGACAGCTGAAACAAATTTTGATATTGTTATTGATGCGACAGGAATAGCACGTTTAGGAAAAGATAAAAATATACGGGGCGTACGCGGCGAAATGCTTCTCGTGCGCTGCACCGATGTTAAAATTTCGCGTCCAATTCGTCTTCTTCATCCACGGTTTCCTCTCTACATTGTACCTCGACAAGATAATATTTTTATGATTGGCGCAACAATGATTGAAAGTGACTTTGATGGTGCAATCTCAGTGAGATCAATGATGGAACTGCTCAACGCGGCTTATACTTTACATCCTGCTTTTGCTGAAGCAGAAATTATTGAATCTGGCGTTGGTGTTCGTCCATGTTATCCTGATAACTTCCCTTCTGTGCATAAAGATGGTAATTGTATTTCTATTAATGGATTTTATAGACATGGTTTTCTTTTATCTCCAGAAATGGCGAAACGAGCAATGAAATTGGCATTGGAATAAAGCATGCAAATATTTGTTAATGGTGAAACAGTCCAAACAGAAGTTATGACTCTCGGTCTCTTACTTGAAGAATTGGGGTATGAAGGAAATTGGCTTGCAACCGCTGTTAACGCTGAAGTTGTTTCCATAGGTGCACGAAGCCAATTTGTCTTGCATGAAGGAGATAAAATTGAAATTTTAAGCCCAATGCAAGGAGGCTAAAATTATGCTGAATCTTTATGGACGACAATTCTCTTCCCGTCTTCTATTAGGTACAGCGCAATATCCTTCACCAGCAATCCTTCGTGATGCTATTTATAAATCGAATACGGAAATTGTGACTGTTTCCTTACGCCGTGAAACGGCAGGTGGAAAACAAGGTGGACAATTTTGGCAATTTCTTCAAGAACTTGGGGTAACAGTGCTTCCTAATACTGCTGGTTGTTATACTGTTAAAGAGGCCGTAACCACAGCGCAATTAGCAAGAGATCTCTTTAAAACAGCTTGGATTAAACTCGAAGTGATAGGAAACCCAGACACCTTACAGCCAAATATTTTTTCCTTAATCGAAGCAGCGCAAATTTTAAACAATGAAGGTTTCAAAATTTTTGCTTACACAACGGATGATCTCATTGTTGCTGAAAAACTTTTCGACATTGGTTGCCGTGTTATTATGCCTTGGTGTGCTCCTATTGGTTCTGCCAAAGGACCTCATAATACTGATGGACTGCGTTCTATCCGTGCTTACCTTCCTGACGCTACTCTTGTTATTGATGCCGGCATTGGACGCCCATCACATGCCGCCATTGCGATGGAACTCGGTTATGATGCAGTACTGCTTAATACCGCAGTTGCTAAAGCAGGTGATCCTGTCTTAATGGCTGAAGCATTTTCTAAAGCTGTTCAAGCAGGACGTATGGGATATAAAGCTGGCATGATCGAAGCACGCAATGTAGCAGTCCCTTCAACGCCAGTCATTGGAAAAGCAGTATTTTCATGAAACTGGATCCATTTTACCTCATCGTTGATAACGCTGATTGGATTGAACGTTTGCTCCCTCTTGGCATTAAGCTCGTACAATTGCGTATGAAACATGAAAATCAACAAATAATCCGTCAACATATCAAGCGCGCAAAAAACATATGCAATAAATTGGGAGCACAATTAATTATTAATGATCATTGGGAAATAGCAATTGATGAAAAGTGCAATTTTATTCATCTGGGACAAGAAGATCTAAGCAATGCTGATCTTCACGCAATTCGTAAAAGTGGTATAAAAGTTGGTCTTAGTACACATGATGAACATGAATTGGATATCGCACTCTCTGTTAATCCTGAGTATATTGCACTTGGTCCTATTTATCCGACAATCTTAAAAAAAATGAAATGGATGCCGCAAGGACTAGAAAAAATCAAACAATGGAGAAAGCGGATTGGTGCTTTACCTTTGGTGGGCATTGGTGGTTTAACACCAGAACGCGCAGTTGGTGTTTTAAAAGCGGGAGCAAATAGTGCTGCTGTTGTGACTGATATTATCCTCCATAAAAAACCTGAAGAGCGTGTCCAACAGTGGATAAAAGTGACACAAATATGGCGTTGATACCTTCCATTCTTATTGTTGCGGGCACGGATCCAACAGGAGGTGCCGGTATTGTTCGTGATATAGAAACCGCTGCATATTTTCAAATAAAAGCAAATTTAGCAATCACTTGTGTTAACGTACAAGATGATAATCGCGTTGCTGAAATCATTCCAATGCGTGAAGACCTCGTCGCTGCGCAAATGCGTGCTGCCCTAGAAGCAAATCCTATAAGCGCAATAAAAATCGGTATGACGGGGACAAAAGCAATTATAGAAGCAATCTGTAACGTACTCAAAGACTATCCCCATATCCCAGTTATTTTGGACCCCGTACTTGTCGCTTCATCAGGAGGAAAACTAACAACGGAAACAATCATCGACACCATGATCGATAAACTGCTTCCTCATGTTGATCTTTTAACACCAAATAGAGAAGAACTTGCTCTTCTTAGCCAAAGTCCATTGGCATCTCATGATAAGCAAACGATACAACAAGCAAAAAAACTTTTGTCATTGGGAGCTCGATCTATTTTAATAAAAGGGGGACATGCAGAGGGTCCTCTTGCAATTGATAGCTTCATTGACAAAACTGAAGTCATAAATATTTCTACGCCACGTTTAAAAGGAACAATGCGAGGAACAGGTTGCATTCTCTCAAGCGCTATTGCTGCGCATTTAGCATTAAATGAACCTCTCATTTCAGCTGTAAAAAAAGCAAAAGCATATATCTACACATTGCTTTTAACCCATTGCAAAAACAGTTTGTAAAGTCTTAGTATTTTCTCATATATCTAATATTTTCTCATATAAAAGTAATATTTATATATCTCATTAATATATTTAATATTTTTAATAAAAATTATTAAAAAAAAGATAAAAATATAATAATAAAAAATTTATACTTAATTTTACAAATAAAATACTATAAAAATCACTTTCATTAATTATTAAATATAGAATATAATGATCAAAAATGTTATCATGCCACTTGCATTCAGTAGAGAATTCTTTTATTATAAAGAGCTTAGTCTGTTTAAAAATTTAAAATAGCGTAATTTAAACAAATTGTACATTTAAAGATGTATATAATCGCGAACACTCGCATTTTACGATTTGCCTTTTTTGTGAAAAGAGAGAATCCTATCAGCGTTCTTGTACATTAATGGCTAGCGAATACATTTATAAAACTTGAAGGATAATTTTGTTTGATCTATAGTTGCTAGATCATTAGAAAAAATAAAATGTTAAATCAAACGCCGTGCTCAATTTCCTATGAAGAACTCTTAAACTTTTATAAAGAAAGTGGTGCGGATGCTGTTCTGACAGATTTCCCTATTAATCGTTTTAAGCAGTCTGCTTGTTCAGAGAGCAAATTAATATCTGTCGTGAACATTTCTCATAATCAACAAACATCTCCCAAAACATCTCCCACCGTAAAATCAGATCATCGTCCGCTGCATAACTCTAGCGGGGCTATACAAAATGAACCCACAGCTATAGAGAGTGCAAACAATGCAAAAACACTTGATGAATTAAAATCTGCGCTCCTTGCATTTAATGGCTGTTCACTAAAATTGACAGCAAAAAATACCTGCTTTTCAGATGGAACAGCAGGAAGCCCCCTGATGCTTATAGGCGAAGCACCAGGACGAGAAGAGGATATACAAGGAATTCCTTTTGTGGGAAAAGCAGGGATGTTGCTTAATAAAATCCTCGCATCAATTGGCTTAACAAGAAATAATGTTTACATTGCCAACACTATTCCTTGGCGTCCACCAGGAAATCGTACACCAACACCAAGAGAAGTTGCCTTGTGCCGCCCTTTTATTGAACGGCACATTTATTTAGCGCGTCCTCGTGTGCTTATAGCACTGGGAGGCATTGCTGCACAGCTTCTTACGGGATCTCAAAATGGGATTATCCGAACACGAGGGAAATGGCATATTTATGAAAGTGAGGATAATATTAAAATACCTGTTATGCCAACTTTCCACCCTGCCTACCTTCTCCGAACCCCTAGTCAAAAAAAACTTACATGGATAGACTTCTTAGAAGTAAAAAATCGCCTCGATAGCCTTTTGTAATTCTGTAATCTTCTTTGACTCTAAAATTAAACACCTTCTTTAACTCTTAAAATACGAATGGGAAAAACTATGGAACAGCCAACAACATCTATTTATCGTTTGGAAGACTATCAGCCAACCCCTTACGCTATCCCTAAAACACAACTTTCCTTCCAATTGGCACCAACAAAAACCTATGTTACAGCCATATTGTCTATTGAATCCCGTCACAATACAAAAGAATTAACACCTCTTGTTCTTTCTGGTGATGATCTTACTTTAATTTCCGTTTCTATCAATGATGAGATGTTAGCCCCAAACACTTATAAAGTGACGCCTTCACGTTTAGAAATTACAAACCCACCAGCGGCTCCTTTTACATTGAAATTGGTTACGGAACTAAATCCTGAAAGCAACCGCCAACTTATGGGACTTTATCTTTCAAATGGTGTTTATTGTACACAATGCGAATCGGAAGGTTTTCGTCGTATTACTTATTTTTACGACCGCCCAGATGTTCTTTCTACCTATAGAGTGAAAATTGAAGCAGATTCCCAAACAATCCCAATCTTGCTTTCAAATGGTAATCTGGTGGAAAGAGGAACTTTAGAGAATAATCGCCATTTTGCCATTTGGGAAGATCCTTATCCCAAACCATCTTATCTCTTTGCTTTAGTAGGTGGAGATCTTGATAAGTTAGAAGACCATTTTACAACTGTATCTGGACGACGTATCGAGCTTGGTATCTATGTGGAAAAAGGAAAAACCAAACGCGCAACCTATGCAATGGATGCTCTTAAACGTTCCATGCGTTGGGATGAACAATGTTTTGGGCGCGAATATGATCTTGATGTTTTTAATATTGTTGCTGTCTCCGATTTTAACATGGGAGCAATGGAAAACAAGGGACTTAACATTTTTAATGATAAATATGTTCTCGCAGATCCTGAAACAGCAACCGATCAGGATTATAGAAATGTTGAACGTGTCATTGCACATGAATATTTCCATAATTGGAGTGGTAATCGTATTACCTGTCGCGATTGGTTTCAACTCTGTTTAAAAGAAGGATTCACTGTTTATCGTGATCAGGAGTTTTCATCAGATCAAAATGTACGCAGCCTACAGCGAATTGAAAATATAAAAACATTAAAAGCTACTCAATTTGCCGAAGACGCTGGTCCCCTCGCTCATCCTGTACGTCCTCGTCAATATAGCCAAATTAACAATTTTTACACCACAACTGTTTATGAAAAAGGTGCTGAGGTTGTTCGCATGATACGGACTATTTTAGAACCCTCTCTATTTCGTAAAGGTACTGATCTTTATTTTCAACGTCATGATGGACAAGCTTGTACAATTGAAGATTTTATCGCCTGTTTTGCTGAAGTATCTGGTCAAGACTTTTCCCAATTCATGTTGTGGTATGAACAAGCTGGAACACCAAATGTAGAAATCGATAGTCATTATAACGATGGTGTTTTAACAATTCATGCAAAACAACATATTCCGGCAACCCCACAACAAAATACAAAAAAGCCCATGCTTATCCCTATATTATTTGGCTTGTTAGGACCTAATGGAGAAAACCTCACCTATGAAGCGGATACAGATATTCAATCAAACGTTATGCTTTTATCCAAGGAAAACCAAACGTTTACATTAAAGGGTCTGCGTGAAAAACCTGTTTTATCACTACTTAGAGACTTCTCTGCGCCAATCAATCTACAAACTCCATTCAATGAAAGCGAACTTATTTTTCTTGCACAACATGATGACAATCACATCAATCGCTGGCAATCTCTTAATCATTTAATGACGCAAGCTTTGATTCAAAGCATTCAAGATGAAACAAAAGTAAAAGAGGGTATGCCCTCTGCTTTGATAAAATTGATTGAAGCTATCATTACAGATGAAAGTCTTGAACCTGAGTTTCGTGCATTTTGTTTAAGTTTACCGAGCGAAGTTGAACTTGCCCATACACTTAGTAAAAATGTTGATCCAGAGCGTATTCATCATGTGCGCAATCAGTTTTTAGCTTCGCTCGCGCATACACATCAAGGGCTCTTCACAAAATTTTATGTGCAAATGCAAACCAAAGAGCCCTATTCATCAAACACTGTACAAGCTGGAAAGCGAGCATTAAAGAATATAATACTGGATTATCTTTCCATTACTGAGGCCAATCCAAATCGTGCTGCCACACAATATGCAACAGCTGATAATATGACTGACCGTATGGCTAGTATCGCTGTTCTCGTGAAGCGTTTTAATGAAAGTGAGCAGGCGCAAAATGCCTTAAATGATTTTGAAAACCGCTATCACCATGATCCTTTGGTCATGGATAAATGGTTCTCCATTCAAGCAATGGTTGCAGGGGCATCAACGCTCGAGAATGTTCAAAAGCTCATGCAACACCCGCTCTTTTCAAAAGATAATCCCAATCGTGTGCGTTCCCTAATCGGTGTCTTTGCCTCTAACAATCTCACGGGCTTTAACAGAATGGATGGAGCATCTTATCATTTTCTTTGCCAAATTATTTTGGAAATTGACAAAACAAATCCACAGCTCGCTTCATGGTTATTAACAACGATGCGCTCTTGGCGACAATTAGAACCCATTCGACAACAAAAACTTGAAACTGAATTAAAAATGATTGCTGCTGCGCCAAAGTTATCAAGCGATGTCGCTGATATCATCAACCGTCTGCTCACTTGAAACAAAAAATTATTTTAAATCAATATTCTATAATATTTTTTAAATAAATTCTACAGACTATTCGATCATCATTAAATCTATAAACAGGCAATCTAAGCCTGTTTATAGATCATGTTTAAAGTGCCTTTTCCTTTTCATATTCCACGTTCATAGAAGTAAAATTATTTTTTTTAAAAAAAAGACTGGACAGAAGACTCCTGTTTTGATTCATTGCACTCGATGGGGTTACTATGAATATCGAAGCAGTTTTTAAATCACATTATTCCATAATTAAAGGAACTGGAAATGGCTAAATTGGACGCATATCATGCGCCAACGGAGGTGTATGCTGATTCAAAATCGAGCGCTCCAAGTCATAAAGCGCAGAAAAAACGTATTCATCTGCTTTCTGGCTCCGCCTATCAAAAGCTTCTCTTTATTGAACCTTGGTTGCGTCGCTCACTTCCGTTTGTTATTTTAGCATTTCTTATTGTACTTGCATCAATTCGTTTTATATCACTCTATGATTGGCGTAACACGATTGATAAGAACACGCGTTCTACCATCACTCTCTTAGCTTCTCATATTACCAATACAATTAATCATGACTTACTGGCTGTTTCTCAGAAAGGAAAAGTCTCTGCCCTTTCTCATAGTCATTTGCAAAATATCCTCACCACTTTTCGTAATCAAGATCTTATTAATCCTAGCACTCTGATCGCCATTATTGATCAAAAAGGAAATGTCTTAGCTTCATCCAGTTCAGAGATTTCTTTAGGAAAACCTTTGCAAGATTTTATCTCTGACAGCATTGCTTTACAATCTCTTGGACAGCACGTTGGAATTATGAAAATCACAATAGGAAAAGATGCCCCTGCTCTTGCTTCATTTCAGCAAACAGAAAATGGGCAATATGGCGTATTCATTAGCGAAAAAATGCAAGATAGCGCCATGGAATGGCGGAAAATTCTCTCGTTAAATATAACCCTGTTCATTGGAACTAGTGGCGTTATCCTCGCTCTTCTTTATGCTTATTACAACCAAATTGTACGAGCACGCAAAACGGATCTTGTCTCAGAAAAAATTCAAAACCGTATTGATATGGCAATGATGCGTGGACGCTGTGGACTATGGGATTGGAATATGGCAAGTGGACGCGTCTACTGGTCACGAGCAATGTACGAAATGCTGGGCTATGTCCCTCAAGATGCATTGCTCTCAATTTCCCAAATTAGCGCCATTATCAATCCAAATGATGCGAATTTTTTTGATCTTGCTCAGGAATTAATGAGCGGTAAAAAAAAGCATATCGATATTAACGTTCCCATGCGCCATGCCGATGGCCATTATGTCTGGATGCGCATTCGTGCTGAAGTTACTGAAGAAGAAGAACCCCATTTGGTTGGTATTTCCTTCGATATTAGTGAACAGCAACAATTGGCTGAACAAACAGCGCAAGCCGACCTTCGTATCCGTGATGCAATTGAAAACATTTCAGAATCTTTCGTCTTGTGGGATTCAGAAGGACGTTTAGTCATGTCCAACAGCAAATTTTGCGAATATGCTGCTATTCCTAAACAAATTCTACAATCCGGTATCCAACGTGCAACCGTCGAAGCCATGGCACGCCCTGCTATCAGTGAATATCCCCTTAAAGATGATGGTACTGGTAACTTAACCAGTATTCGCCAAACGGCAGATGGTTGTTGGCTCAAAATTAACGAACGGCGAACCCAAGACGGAGGATTGGTTTGTATTGGTACTGACATTTCTGAGCTTAAACAACAACAGGAAAAATTTGAAGACAGTGAAAGGCGTCTTTTTTCTTTTATTCAAGAACTCAAACGTGCTCGAGGAAGTGCTCAACAACGTGCCTCAGAAGTTGAAAAACTTAATAAAAGTCTCAAGGCAGAAAAAGAGCGTGCTGAAAGTGCTAACAAAGCTAAATCAGAGTTTTTGGCTAATATGTCCCATGAATTGCGCACGCCTCTTAACGCTATTCTAGGCTTTTCAGATATCATGTTGCAATCGACTTTTGGACCTCTTGGCTCACAACGCTATAAGGAATATATGCATGATATTTACAATTCGGGAACCCATCTTCTAACCCTTATCAATGACATCCTTGATATGTCAAAAATTGAAGCTGGAAGATTTTCGCTTGATTGTAAAAATACCGATCTTGAGCCCATCATTAGTGAAGCTGTACGGACACTAACGCCTCAAGCTCAAGAAAAAAATATTGTTGTTACAACAAACATTACGCCAGAACTTCATGCTGAAGTTGATGGTCGTGCAATGAAACAGATTTTCCTTAATCTCATCTCTAATGCCGTTAAATTTACGCCTTCTGGCGGAAATATTGATGTCTGTGCTTTCAAGAAAAAAAACAACCTTATTTTTAAAATTACAGATACAGGTGTTGGTATTCCCCAATCAGCAATTAAAAAACTTGGGCAACCTTTTGAACAAGTTGAAAATCAGCTTACTAAATCTCACACGGGCTCAGGTCTTGGCTTAGCCATTTCACGCTCCTTGCTAGAACTCCACAAAGGAAAACTTGAAATTACCTCAAAAGAAATGAAAGGGACAACTGTAACGATTATAATGCCCATCACACAAAATTAAATTCCTCCATTTTGTTCTCGTTGTAGCAAAATCTGTTTCCGTTTGGATCCCCAACGATACCCTGAAATAAAACCATTTTTACGCACAACACGATGACAAGGAATGATAACAGCCAATTCGTTACGTGCACACGCATTAGCAACGGCACGAAAAGCGTTCGGTATACCAATACGGCATGCTAAGACTTCATATGAAATTGTTTCACCACATGGTATATCACATAATACTGCCCATACTTGTCGTTGAAAAACTGTACCATTTATATCTAAGGGAAAATTATATTTTTTGACCAACTTAGGTGTTTCTATCATGGCTATAATATGAGCAACTTCTCTCTTAAATGTATTGTCACCTACAACTTGTTGTGTATTGCCAAATCGTATCGTAAACTCCTGTAATAATTGCTCTATAGTATCTCCTAACGCTATATAACAAATCCCTTTTTGAGACCTAGCCACCAAAAGCTTTCCTATTGATACATCTTTCAGACAGAATATTCTCGTTTGGGAAATGTTCAGCATTTTAGCCTTCTTTATATTTTTAAATATTTTTGAACATCATCCATAAAGTAAAGAGAGAGTATTCACTATCTTTTAACAGCAAACAAAATCATTCTGAAATTATCTCCTTAGCCATTGTATTAAAATACACTGTCACCCTTTTATGAAATGGAAACATACATCTATTGACTTTCTTCCTACCCTAAAACGGAAAGTTCGACCAGAACCGATCTATCAACAATCTTGCTTTTTATCTAACAGATTCCAACTAAGACCATTTCATATGGTTTATTTCATAAGCTCTCTAAAAACAAATCCCGCCCTGGATTCTATCATATACTCTAACAAAAAACACCTTAATGTAGTAAATTTTCATACCTTATATCACAGCTCTAAACGGTAGTACTTTACGGAACAACAAGATAAACTTCCCATTTCATTTTACGAAATCCCATCGAACCATAAATAATGGCTTATGTTTTACAAGCAACAGAAAAAGTGCGCACCCTCTTTAGGAAAACAACGTCATAAAAACACAAAATATGCCTGCAATGGACTGGAAAGATGTTCCGGCTTTTTATTCTCCACAGTATGCTTAAATATTCTAATTTGTTGGAGCACTATTATTATTTTTTATCAAAGATCATACTTTTGATATACTGACGAGATGATTCAGCTCAAAAAAGAAATTTATCTTCAATTTTATGAAAAAAAGCATGGAAAAGGTATTTTAGTGCTTACTTTCTTTGTCACTTAACTTATAAAATGACTGTAGCCTCAGAACTGAAATATTTTACCCGCAACAATCGCGCACAGATATTTGTCATAGGAAAAAGCCATGCCCAAACGCACAGATATAAAATCTATTCTTATCATCGGAGCAGGACCTATTATCATTGGTCAGGCATGTGAATTTGATTATTCAGGCACACAAGCCTGTAAAGCATTAAAAGAAGAAGGTTATCGAATTATTTTGGTAAATTCTAATCCTGCCACGATTATGACAGATCCAGATCTAGCTGATGCAACGTATATAGAGCCCATTACTCCTGAAATAGTTGCCAAAATTATTGCCCACGAACGTCCCGATGCCCTTTTGCCCACTATGGGAGGACAAACAGCCCTCAACACTGCTTTATCATTAAAGCGTATGGGTATTTTAGACCGCTATCATGTTGAAATGATAGGGGCCAATGCTGATGCTATTGATAAAGCTGAAGATCGTGCTTTATTCCGCCAAGCGATGGCAAAAATCGGTTTAGAAACGCCACGCTCTATGTTAGCCAATGCAACAGAACTAAAAGAAGAAAATCGCCGACAGCACGCAAAAACGCGTGCTGAGCTTAAAGCAAAACTTTCTGGTGCTGCACTTGACAAAGCACTCGAAGAACTTGAGCGCAACTGGCGACATACCGAAACTGATCGCAAACAACATTATATCGCCCATGCAACAGCAAAAGCAGTTCAAGCTCTTGATGTTGTTGGACTTCCAGCTATTATTCGTCCTTCATTTACCCTTGGTGGAACCGGTGGTGGAATCGCTTACAATCGTTCTGAGTTTTATGAAATTATCGAACGCGGTCTTGAAGCTTCGCCTACAACAGAAGTTTTAATTGAAGAAAGTGTTTTAGGGTGGAAAGAATATGAGATGGAAGTTGTTCGTGATAAGAACGACAACTGTATCATTGTTTGTTCTATTGAAAACATTGATCCAATGGGGATTCATACCGGTGATTCGATCACTGTAGCGCCTGCTCTCACCTTAACAGATAAAGAATATCAATGTATGCGTAATGCTTCGATTGCTGTTTTGCGTGAAATTGGTGTTGAAACGGGGGGATCCAATGTACAGTTTGCTGTCAATCCTGAAAATGGGCGCCTCATTGTTATTGAAATGAATCCGCGTGTTTCTCGCTCTTCAGCGCTTGCCTCAAAAGCAACGGGGTTTCCCATTGCCAAAGTAGCCGCTAAACTGGCTGTTGGTTATACTCTTGATGAATTAAAAAATGATATAACGGGTGGTGCAACACCAGCATCATTTGAACCTTCTATTGACTATATTGTGACAAAAATTCCTCGTTTTGCTTTCGAAAAATTTCCCGGTTCATCACCTGTCCTCACAACTGCGATGAAATCTGTAGGAGAAGTCATGGCAATTGGACGCACTTTTCAAGAATCGTTACAAAAAGCACTCCGTGGACTTGAAACAGGACTTACGGGTCTTGATGAAATTGTTATTCCAGAGCATGCTGAAGGTGATGAAAAAAGTTCTATACGCTCCGCCATTGCAATACCAAGCCCTGATCGTCTACGCTATATTGCTCAAGCCATGCGTACAGGCTTACCCATAGATGAGATTCACCAAATTAGCAAAATTGATCCGTGGTTTTTAGAACAAATAGCCTCCATCATTGAAATGGAGCAGCGTATCCGCGTTCATGGATTACCCCAAGATGCAGATAACTTACGTATGTTAAAAGCTATGGGATTTTCAGATGCGCGATTAGCCTCCCTTACTGGAAAAGAACCCGATGATATCGCAGCTTTACGCAAATCACTGAATGTTAGACACGTCTTCAAACGGATTGACACTTGTGCCGCTGAATTTTCTTCTCCTACAGCCTATATGTATTCAACATATGAAGTTCCCTTTGCAGGTATAGAGCACTCGGAAGCACACATTTCTGAACGCAAAAAAATTGCTATTTTAGGCGGTGGACCAAACCGCATTGGACAAGGTATTGAATTTGATTACTGTTGCTGCCACGCTGCTTTTGCACTGCGTGATGCAGGCTTTGAAGCGATTATGATTAACTGTAATCCTGAAACAGTTTCAACCGACTATGATACCTCTGATCGCCTTTACTTTGAATCTTTAACAACAGAAGATGTTATCGCTATTTTAGAAGCAGAACAGGAAAAAGGAGATTTGGTTGGAGTCATCGTCCAATTTGGCGGACAAACACCCTTGAAATTGGCAAGCGCTCTAGAAAAACACAACATTCCCATCTTGGGTACTTCACCTGACGCTATCGACTTAGCAGAAGATAGAGATCGCTTTCAAAAACTGTTATTTAAACTTAACTTAACACAACCTCAAAATGGTATTGCTCACTCCATCGAACAAGCACGCCTCATTGCCCACGAACTAGGCTTCCCATTGGTTGTACGTCCCTCTTATGTTTTAGGAGGACGTGCTATGCAAATTATCCGTGATGAACGTAGCTTACAAAATTATTTACTTGAGAGTGTCCCAGAATTAATTTCAGAAGATATCAAAGTCCGTTATCCTAACGACACAACAGGACAAATCAATATATTGCTTGGTAAAAATCCGCTTCTCTTTGATACCTATTTAACAGAAGCAATTGAAGTAGACGTTGATTGTCTATGTGATGGCAACGAAACACTGATTGTTGGTATTATGGAACACATTGAAGAAGCTGGTATCCACTCTGGTGATTCAGCATGTTCTTTACCAGTCCGTACGCTCTCAAATAAAATAGTTACTGAATTAGAGCGCCAAACCAAAGCATTAGCACAAGCACTTCATGTTCGCGGCTTCATGAATGTACAATATGCTATAAAAGATGACACCATTTATGTCTTAGAAGTCAATCCCCGTGCTTCACGTACTGTCCCATTTGTTGCAAAAACGATTGGTCGCCCTATTGCTAAAATGGCTGCACGTATTATGGCAGGAGAAACACTTCATGATGCTCTTCAAGCTTATGGTGGATTACCTTCCTTGCAGAAAAAACAACATATTGCCGTCAAGGAAGCAGTGTTTCCTTTTGCTCGTTTTTCAGGTGTTGATACACTTCTTGGTCCAGAAATGCGCTCAACCGGTGAAGTTATGGGACTTGACTATGAATTTTCGCTTGCTTTTGCTAAAGCCCAACTTGGAGCTGGTGTAAAACTCCCTAAAGAGGGAACTTTGTTCGTTTCTGTAAGAGATGAAGATAAAAAACGCATCTTAAATCCTGTAAAACGTTTAGCTGAGCTTGGCTTTTCTGTTGTCGCCACAAGTGGAACACATAAATTTCTTACCGAACACCACGTTGAAGCAACAAAAATCAACAAAGTCCTAGAAGGGCATCCTCATATTGAAGATGCCATTCGTAATCGCCAAATTCAATTGATTTTTAATACAACTAGCACTGCCAGTGCCATCTCAGACTCAAAATCATTACGTTATGCAGCACTCATGCAAAATGTTCCCTATTATACAACAATAGCTGGGGCCGAAGCCGTCGTAGAAGCGATCAAAGCACTCAAAAAAAGGCGCCTTGAAGTACGTTCACTACAAAGTTATTTCAGTTGAATTTTTTCTACTCAGCAAAAGGTACACTGCTTTCTTATTTTTTTTATATAAAAATTGATTAAGACTTGCTTTTTGTTCTAAAGACTTTTATAGAGGTTTCATCGAATTTTCGGTTACGTGACTTTCTTTCCTGTGCGATCTGCACTTTTGACGAAACTTCTCCCACCTAATTTCGATCTACAACCGTATTGAAGGAATGAAAGCTTCAATACTCAATATAATTATATATTCTAAGGAGTTTCCTATGTCTACAGGAACAGTTAAGTGGTTTAATACAACAAAAGGTTTCGGATTCATTCAGCCTAGTGATGGTAGTGCAGATGTATTTGTGCACATTTCTGCTGTTGAGCGTTCTGGTCTAAACAGTCTTAATGAAGGGCAAAAAATTTCTTATGATGTTCTTCAAGATCGTCGTTCAGGAAAATTTGCCGCTGGCAACCTTGCAGCTCTTTAAGGTTTAAATTCTGCAATATTTTATTTAAAAATCTTCGTCTGAAACGACGAAGATTTTTTTATTTTGTATAAAGCATCATTTTACCTTGTTAAAATAAAAAGCTGCTTATCTCCTTTGCACAATTTATCACCCCCCCCTTATACTTCCTCTAAAACTTTCATAAAATCTAAGAATAGATTATCTTGTAAAAATCTCAAAAAAGAAGAATGTAAAGCCCGTGTAAGAGTATTTTGGAAGTTTTTTATTGCATACAATATAATCTCTTATAGAATATCCTTAAAGCAATAACTATTTGTTGATATAATATAAGGATTTAAAATTATGGCTTTTATTGCCGACAAACTGTCTCGTATCAAACCTTCTGCAACAATTGCTGCTTCCCAAAAAGCCCGTCATTTAAAAACATTAGGGCGCAACGTTATTGCTTTAAGCGCTGGAGAGCCAGACTTTGATACCCCAGACAATATCAAAAACGCGGCCATTGAAGCTATTCGAAGAGGAGAAACAAAATACCCTCCCATATCTGGAATTCCAGAATTGCGCCAAGCAATTTCTGCAAAGTTTAAAAGGGAAAATAATCTCAATTATGAACCAGAGCAAATTATTGTTGGTACCGGTGGAAAACAAATTCTCTTTAATGCATTGATGGCAACTTTGAATAAAGGGGATGAAGTCATCATTCCATCTCCTTATTGGGTAAGTTATCCAGAAATGGTTGCACTCAACGATGGTACGCCTGTCTTTTTAGAAACAAAAGCCGAATTTTCTTATAAACTCCAACCACAAGAGCTAGAAGCTGCCATTACCCCCAAAACCAAATGGTTCATCTTTAACTCTCCTTCAAATCCATCAGGTGCCGCTTATACACATAATGAATTGAAAAAACTCACAGATGTTTTAGTAAAATATCCTCATGTTTATATTCTTTCCGATGATATATATGAACATCTCACATATGAGGGTTTTACCTTTGTTACTCCAGCTCAAGTAGAACCAGCGCTTTATGAGCGTACACTCACAATGAATGGTGTTTCCAAAGCATATGCGATGACGGGATGGAGAATCGGCTATGCAGGGGGACCACAAGAATTAATTAAAGCTATGGATACCATTCAAGGTCAGCAAACATCTGGAACAAGTGTCATTTCACAATGGGCTGCTGTTGAAGCACTCAATGGGCCACAAGACTTTATCGCTAAAAATAAAAGTATTTTTCAAGCACGCCGTGATCTCGTTGTTTCCATGCTAAACCAAGCTCCTGGCATTCACTGTCCAACGCCCGAAGGTGCTTTTTATGTTTATCCTTCTTGCACAGGACTTATTGGAAAGAAAACACCCAACGGTCAATGTATTACGAATGATGAAGACTTTGCCATAGCGCTTCTAGAAACAGAAGCTGTTGCTGTCGTCCAAGGATCTGCTTTTGGACTTGGATCAGCTTTTCGTATTTCTTATGCAACATCAGAAGAATTACTTGAAGAAGCTTGTATACGTATACAGCGCTTTTGCAACAGTTTAATTTAAAATTTTTAATATCATCTATTGTGATCGTTTTTTTGCCGAATGTCAGTATATCCGAGAAAATATCGGAAACTGTATCATGGTCTGAATCAATCGATTCAGCAAAAATATCCATGAATAAACACAACAATAGAGGCTGTAGATAAAGATCAAAAAAATCTAGCGATCAAATAAATGAATCGGTTTATTATCATGAGATGATAAAAAAACTATTCTGCTTTCTCTATTCAATTTATAACTCTAAAAAAGATCGAGCGCTTTTAAACCCAATTGCCCTTACAATCAAATCTTTTCTATTTCTCGGCTTCTTCTTCGTCCTAAAATGAAGAAGAAGCCACTTCCCGTCGTTATGTAAACAATCCAGTTTCCTTTAAGTTCTATCTAATAACGACTTGATTTACTTCATAGGCTTTATGAACAAGACCTGCCTTAAATATTCACCTCTCACTCTAATAAAAAGCACCTCAATGTATAAAGTTTTAAATATTTTATATCATGCCCCTAAAAGACAGACTTTTATGCTACAACAGAATAAATCTCTCTCAAACTCCTTATTGAATTTTAGTATTCTTAAAAAATTGTTGGATATCCACAAGTTTCGAAATTTTTTCCTTATCATCCTCCCATATATTGCAATTTCTAGGAGCTCTTTCAAAAATAAAAAAAAAGCCGGACATATGTCCGGCAAATTTGGAAAATCCTCAGAGATAAAATCAATCTGATAGATCTTCGTAAGGGAACACTCAAGAAAATGCACTGGGAGGCAACATAATCAAGAGATAGCATTCTATGTCATTTTATAAGAAAAAGTACAATAAAGACTTAAGCGTATCTGCTATGCAATAAACACATAGCTTTAAATTTGTCTCCATCATGTACCACTCTTTATTAATTAAATATAAAAATGTAAGCTACACCATCACACGATTGTCCAGTTTTCAATATATAATAACTCTCACATTTGCTAGAATTCATAAAAAACATTTATCCCTTTTTTCAAAAGTATTTTTCCACACGGACTCCATCCACTTTTAATGTGCAACGAATAGTTTTAATTGATTCAATATGGGCAAATTTAAAACGAAAGAATATTAGGGGAGTCTCAAATTGTAAAACGGTTAATTATTCCTTATAAATTAAGGCATTAACATTAAAAAGACCACTGACGGGCTTTTAAAAAAATATAATCTCGAAAAGCATTTAACCTTGCCAAATTCTTTAAATTATAAGGATAACAAAAAAAAGTATCAAAAGAAGGAATATCAACCATATCAGGAAAAAGACGCACCAAATGCTCATCATTATTGACGATATAATCAGGCAGCACAGCAATCCCAAGATCACGCATAAGCGCATTCTTTATTGAGATGATATTGTTGATTTGTAGAACTGAAACGCGCAATGATCCATCACTTCTACCAGCCTTTTCCAACCAATTTAAACCAGACAAATAAGGTGGGACAGGTTCACCGAACGAAATAATACGATGCTCATCGAGATCAGACAATTTTTCCGGCTTTCCATAATTTGCAATATACTTTTCCGAAGCATAAACATGCATATGAATTGTAAAGAGTTTTCTTTGTATAAGATCAGGTTGTTGGGGTTGATGTAAGCGAACAGCACAATCCGCATGACACATTGTCAAATCAAGCTCTTCATCGGAAAGCAAAAGCTGAACCTGCATATCAGGATAAAGACTAAGAAATTCTGGCATACGCTCTGCAATCCACCCTGCCCCCATTCCAAAGGTCGAGGTCACACGCAAGTGCCCCGTTGGTTTTGCATAGCTTTCACTTAGTTGCAAACGTACACTTTCAAGCTTCATCAAAACATCATGAGCTGTACGATAAAGAGTTTCTCCCTGTTCTGTAAGAATCAAACCACGCGCATGACGTTGAAATAAGGATACCCCAACCTCTTGTTCTAAAGCCGAAACCTGTCGTGAAACTGCTGACTGAGATAAATGAAGCTTTTGAGCAGCATGCGTAAAAGATCCCGCTTCTGCGGCAGCGTGGAAAACCCTTAACTTATCCCAATCCAACGGTGGCGCCACAATTAATTCTACCTCTAGATTCTTTATGTTCTCAATGAGTTACTAACGCTTAGATATATCCAAAAACCGTTCTGCTTCCAACGCTGCCATACATCCTCTTCCCGCAGCTGTTACAGCTTGACGGAATATTTCATCTGTTACATCCCCAGCAGCAAAAACACCAGCAATGCTTGTTGCTGTTGAGTCCGGTGCTGTCCATAAATAACCGCCTCGTTTTTGTTTCAGCTGTCCTTCAAACAGAGAAACAGCAGGATCATGCCCAATAGCAATAAATATTCCCTCTGCATTCACTGTCATCTTGTGACCTGTCTTAACATTTTTCAGACGTGCCCCTGTTACAACAGCGCCCACTGCCCCCTGTGCTGGCAGCCCCACAATTTCTTCCACCACATGATCCCAAATGATACGTACGTTCTTGCAAGCAAGCAACCTATCTTGCAAAATTTTTTCTGCCCGAAACTGCCCCCGCCTGTGAACCACGCTTACACTTTTAGCCAAATGCGATAAATAAAGTGCTTCTTCAACAGCGGTATTTCCTCCTCCCACGACAATAACGTCCTTATCACGGTAAAAAAAGCCATCACATGTAGCACAAGCGGACACACCACCGCCCATAAAGGTTTGTTCACTTTCTAAACCAAGCCAGCGCGCTTGAGCTCCTGTTGCAATAATCAGTGCATCACAAGAATATTGTGTTCCTGAATCCCCATATAAGACAAAAGGATACTTCAACAAATCAGCCTTTATAATTGTATCATAGACAATTTTTGTCCCCATATTCTCAGCTTGTTTCGCCATTTGTTCCATCAACCACGGTCCTTGAATGGGATCTGCAAAACCTGGATAATTTTCAACATCAGTTGTAATTGTCAATTGTCCACCCTGCTGCAAGCCCGTCACCAAAACCGGCTTAAGCATTGCTCTTGCTGCATAGACCGCCGCTGTATAACCAGCTGGACCTGAGCCAATAATCAGCAGACGAATATGCGATTGTACCATTAAATCCCCTTCACTTTATTATAACTTAATTATTCTATAAATGATAACGGAATGCAGCCTTTTAAAAAAATATTTTTCAAGAACTCCAATTATGTTATATGTACTTCATTTTCAAGTTTTATGAAAAGGTCTGATTACCAATTTCATCAAGGCATCCTAATGTTAAGAATTAATCTTTATCCTATAAAGAGAAAAACGTAAATTCTTATGAGCACAAAACCATAATAAAAAGAGATACAAAGATAGGGAACGGTCATTTTTCAGTTTATTATCAATGTCTGTGCACGTTTTGCGTTAATCATGGCAGGAGCAATGCTTTTGCCAATTTTTGTGGATCTGCACGACAACAATCGTAATTGGATAACCTTTCTCTATTCTTGTGCCATAACCACAATGTTAGCAACGCTGATTCTTTTAGCAACTAAGGGAGCTACTTGTCGTTTTTCAGCACGGCTTGGCTTTATGCTCACTGTTTGTCTTTGGCTAACAGGAAGCATCGTAGGTGCCTTACCTCTTTATCTTTCTCCTCTTCCCATTTCTCTAGCAGGAGCCATTTTTGAATCTGTTTCTGGAATTACAACAACAGGTTCCACAGTCCTTTCTGATCTTGATAATTTATCGCGAAGTATTTTGTTATGGCGTTCTCTTATATGCTGGATTGGGGGCATTGGTTTTATCGGTTTAGCCCTCTTACTTTTGCCTTCACTGCGTGTGGGTGGCGTACGACTTTTTCATATGGAATCATCTGATAAATCTGAAAAAATATTGCCTCGCATCAACCAAATTGCTAACGGAATTATCATCGCTTATGTTGGTCTCACATTGGCTTGTATGCTTTCTTATTTTGCTGCAGGCATGAATTTATTTGATGCCATTAACCATGCAATGAGTACAGTCGCAACAGCTGGTTTTTCAACGCATGATGCTTCTTTTGGTTATTTTTTAGATAAACCAGCCATCTTAATTATTTCAACAATCTTCATGTTGCTTTCTGCTTTGCCCTTCGTACTTTATGTCAAATTAGTCCTTCCTGGACACTCCAAACGCTTCCTTGACCCACAAGTGATTGTTTTTCTCCATATCGTTCTCCTTTTCAGCTTTGCTTTAGCGGCATGGCTACGGTTTTATGATCATCGCGCGTTCCACTTAATTTTCCTTGATGTCATTTTTCACCTTTCATCCATTATTAGCACCACAGGTTACAGCGCTGAAGATTATCAACTTTGGGGACCATTTGCGCTTGGAATTTTCTTCATTGTTTCTTTTACAGGCGGATGTGCTGGTTCTACTTCTGGTGGCATGAAAATCAATCGCCTCATTATTCTTTGGCGTATTACACAAACAAATATAGAAAAACTTCTTTCTCCTAATGTCGTTGTAAAGGCGCGCTACGATCACTCAAATATATCAAACGATGTTGCTCAAGCCGTTTTGTTTTTTGTCTGTCTTTATATGTTTTGCCTTGTTATCGGCACTGCACTTTTGCTTACAACCGGTCTTGACTTTACCTCTGCCTTTACAGGGGTCTTAACCGCACTTTCAAATGTTGGTCCAGGCTTTGGAGATATTATTGGCCCCACTGGTAATTTCTCTACAATCAACGATAATGCTTTATGGATTTTAAGTTTTCTAATGTTAGCTGGACGCCTTGAAATCATAACAATATTCGTCCTTTTTATTCCCGCTTTCTGGCGTGAACAATTCTAATGCATAAAGCATTTTATTCTACCATGATAAAAAATTTACAACATAAAAAGGTGTGAACAGTATGAGTCATAATATTCACCCCTCACTCAATCCACTGAAGATTTCCTAAAATTTCATACAAATCATCATATCAACGATATAAATGTTGATATAAAAATAATTCGACAAGAGCAATCAAATACCAAGAGCCTTCAAATCCAGAACATATAAAACTTCACTTTATTAATCTTCTTTATCAAATAAAGTGGGCACATAGAACATCCTTTTTTTACGAATAATCTCTCATGCAAAAAATATGAATATTTGCTGATAAAAGTGCTTTTTCTCTTTAATAGAGTTCCCTCCTTATAGAAAATAAAATGCTATTATATTACGAATTCACAAGCTTGTTTGTAAAAAAACATCTCACAATACTCATCACCCCCATTTCACGACAGCTCTCATGAAAGATATAAAATGGGCACCATCATTTTTACTTAAATAATAATAAGGTGCAAGGCGGTACCACAAAATAAGATATAAATTAGTACCACCATACTATTTTCTTTCTGTTAATGTCGTAACAGCCTGTATTTCAGACAATTTATAAGAAATTTCTTTATACCCTGTCTTCAATAGTTTTTATCCACCACATGCTTTCTTCCAATTGTGGTGTGCAAGAGGATAGCTCTTATTCAAATTAAAAAGGTAAATTATCTATAGAAATCATATATATATATATTGATCTTAGATCCATCTTATTATGAATTTATTGAAAATATGTACGACTATTTTACCCATGGAGACACCATAAATATCTTTTTAAAGACAAGAAAACGTTTTTTCTATCTATTTAAGTCTTCCAAAACGAACAATATCAGTACGACACCGTATATCTAGACTTGAGTTAAAGCATTATTTTCTTATTCTAAAATATCACTGAATAAAAATAATTTTTCTCTCTCCTAGTATGCTTCATCATAAAGCACATATTGCTCTCAAGCGTATACATTTTTAATCTTTTATCCAAAATTTTGAGAACTTCTTATAGCGTTCTACCAAAGACAATATAAATTTTGTAAAATAACATTTATATCATTGAGCTGTTTTCTTGATGACTATGAAAAACCTTTAAGGAAAACACTTTTTATCACTCCTCAAAAAGATTTTTGATATAATAATCAAAGTGTTTTTTCCGCAAACAGTTCTTTGTAAACACGCTCAATCTCGGTTGTCTCCTTTTCCAAAGGAAAGTGTGTACGAACATGGGTTAAAGCTTTCTTTCCGGCGACCAATGTTTTTTCTACATCAGAAAAATAAGGTTCAATTGCTGCTGTTAAAGCCGCTCTATCTCCTGCTTTTACAACTGTTCCTGTTCCCTCGACCACCAATTCTTTATAAGCTCCTGCATCACTCGTTACAACCGCAACCTGTGATGCCATTGCTTCTAATGGTGTTAAACCGAAACCTTCTGTACGAGAAGGTGCAACATAAAGCGATAAACGACGATACCACAAAGGGATATCCAGAATCTCACCAAGAAAAATAATGCGATCATCCAGACCAGCCTTAGCAATCTTTTGGTGTAATTCTTTTTCAAAATGATAATATTGCTCTGTCGTACGACCAGCAATAAGTGCTGTCCATTCAGGATAGTCAGGCAATAACGCTATCATGGCATCAACAAATAAATCTGTTCCCTTTGAGTAACGCAGACGCCCAAAACACCCTACCGCATATTTTCCTGGAAATCCTGTCGAAGAAAAGTAATCATCAAGAGTCTGTGGTGGAGTAAAACGCCTCACATCCACCCCATGCATAATAACCTTATGAGGCACTTCCAGATAAGCGCCCGTATGTGTACTGGTAGCGATAACCCTATCCATACAGCGAATCAACCATTTGGTAAAAGGTTTATGATGGCGTTGTGAAGCCGATGTAAAGATAAGTTTCAGCTTCATTTTCAAGATATCGCGCAAAAAGATCCCAAAAAGCATCTCAATATTGCGTCGTGCATGCCAAATACGAAATGGCTTCCCTTTCGGACTTTTCCAAAGTCCGAAAAGGTCCTTAAAGGCAAGAGCCGGCAAAGTTTGTGGTAAACCAAACCCCAAAGTGGATATACGCACCCCCTGTTCGCGTTGCAGTGGAATAAGCTGAATAATCGTAGATGTTACTCCCGATAAACGCCTTTTAAAGTGAGGCGCAATAATCTCAGTTTCATCCAAAGATACACGCATAATAATCCATATGTTATTTAGATGTACTGAACCTTAATGATCTCGTAATTATGCGCACCACCGGGTGCATTCACCTCAATCACATCACCTTCTTGTTTGCCAATGAGTGCACGTGCAATAGGCGAAGAAATAGAGATTTTACCAACCTTTACATCAGCTTCTTGATCTCCTACGATCTGATACACTTTTTTTTCTTCAGTATCCTCATCCAAGAGTTTAATGGTTGCTCCAAATTTTATTTTGTCGCCTGAAAGACGCGTAACATCTATAACTTCTGCTCGTGCGATATAATCTTCAAGCTCATTTATACGCCCCTCATTATGGCTTTGCGCTTCTTTAGCTGCATGATACTCAGCATTTTCTGATAAATCACCATGTGCACGCGCCTCAGAAATTGCTTCAATAATTCGCGGACGCTCCTGTTGTTGACGCCAACGCAACTCTTCTTTAAGACTCTCAAAACCAGCTGTAGTCATCGGAACTTTTTCCATAATCCGTCCCTTTCTATTACACGGAAGGTTTAATAAAAATACAAAAAACGGCTTCCAAAATTACTTTTGGAATCCGAAAACTACGATCTTTTTCATTATATAGTACAGTATCGCTATTTTCCATACAAAAATAAATAAAGGAAACAAAACATGCACAAATAGTGATTAAAACATCTCATTTTGGTGTTTAAACCGTTAAACTTCACTCTTCTCTTTAAAATCTCCTAAAGAAGAAAGAATTGTATTTTTTTCTGTTTTATCATAATCTAGCAAAAGAAATCATATGGGATACAAAGAGAGAAGGATAGAAAATCTCTAAAGAAATTCTTTACAGAAGAATGAAAAAAATCGTCATTTTTTTTATGTTTGGCTCTTTCTTTTTCGCCACAGCAGTATCTGAAGCTGCGGATGCTTTTGTTACGAGAAATCTTAATTTTAGAACAGGTCCTAGCACTCAGTATGCACTTTGCGGCTTAATCTCTGCTGGAGAATTGGTTTTTGTTAAAAACTGTGAAGGCAATTGGTGCCATATCCGATATAACACTCAAATAGGTTGGGTGTCATCTCGTTATCTTTCATTTAAAGATGGAAATGATCTTTATCACACATACACGATGTCTTTAGTGCCCAAACGTACCGATTATTCTCCATAACAGCCATAATAACTTATGCCATTTTAAATATCATCATGGCAAAAATGCAATAGTGTCCACGAACAACCACAATATGCCCCCTCCAAAGAAACACTTCGAAGAATTCGTCTCATAGAAAAAACTTGATCAATATCCTAATGAAAGCTCCAATAAACCAAAATAAATCTGTTCAATAACGTTTTGCTGTTGTCGTAATGAAATTGTAAAAATTAGTATTTTCTTTAAAATCACCAGCACTTTTCTATTAAAGGATACAACAATGAAAAATGGTGTTACAGCAACAGTTGAGGCTCTTTCTGCTCTGATTTCCTCAGGCAATCCTCTTTTTAAGAATGGCGCGTTATGGACACCTCACCGCCCTGTTCGTCCTGAAAAATCTGAAGGTGGCATTCCATTTCAACTCGAAACACCCTTTGAACCTGCAGGAGATCAACCTCAAGCAATTAAAACTCTGGTTGAGGGAATTCAAAAAGATGAACGTACACAAGTGCTTTTGGGTGTTACCGGCTCAGGAAAAACCTATACAATGGCCAAAATCATTGAAGAAACACAGCGTCCAGCTTTAATCTTAGCACCAAATAAAACTCTAGCAGCGCAGCTTTACGGAGAGTTTAAAAGTTTTTTTCCCCACAATGCCGTCGAATATTTTGTTTCCTATTATGACTATTATCAGCCAGAAGCCTACGTTGCACGCTCTGATACCTATATTGAAAAAGAATCCTCAATTAATGAACAAATCGACCGTATGCGCCATGCAGCAACACGTGCTGTCCTTGAACGTGATGACGTCATTATTGTCGCGTCTGTATCGTGTATTTACGGGATTGGTTCAGTAGAAACTTATACTGCTATGACCTTCAAAATAGAAAAAGGGGATAAACTCAATCAACGAAAACTCTTGGCTGATTTAGTCTCTCAACAGTATTATCGACAAGATATCAATTTCATTCGTGGTTCCTTTCGTGTTCGAGGGGATACAATTGAAATTTTCCCTGCCCACCTCGAAGATCGTGCTTGGCGTATTTCGCTCTTTGGCGATGAAGTGGAAACAATTACGGAATTTGATCCTCTAACGGGACAAAAAACAGGCGATCTTCAATCGATTAAAATTTATGCCAACTCACACTACGTAACACCACGCCCAACACTCAATCAAGCGATGAAATCGATCAAAATGGAACTCGCTCAACGCCTTGATGAGTTGAACGCAGCTGGACGTCTTTTAGAAGCACAACGTTTAGAACAACGTACAATTTTTGATTTGGAAATGTTGGAAACCACCGGCTCATGCTCTGGAATCGAAAATTATTCACGCTATTTAACAGGACGAAAACCCGGAGAACCACCACCAACCTTGTTTGAATACATTCCAAACAATGCTCTTGTTTTTATCGATGAAAGTCACGTAACCATTCCCCAAATTGGAGGCATGTACCGAGGTGATTTTCGAAGAAAAGCAACCCTAGCAGAATATGGGTTTCGCCTACCTTCCTGTATGGACAATCGCCCTTTACGCTTTGAAGAATGGGATGCCATGCGCCCACAAACTATTGCCGTCTCTGCAACACCAGGACGCTGGGAAATAGAACAATCTCATGGCACTTTTGCAGAACAAATTATTCGTCCAACAGGGCTCATTGATCCGCCAACAGAGGTTCGTCCAGCCAGCAATCAAGTCGATGATGTTGTAAATGAAATTCGTAAAACAATTCAAAAAGGCTACCGTACATTGGTGACAGTTCTCACAAAGCGTATGGCCGAGGACTTAACTGAATATCTCCACGAACAAGATATTCGCGTACGCTATATGCATTCTGACATTGATACATTAGAACGCATTGAAATTCTACGCGATCTGCGGCTTGGCACCTTTGATGTCCTCATCGGTATCAACTTGCTCCGAGAAGGCTTAGATATTCCAGAATGTGGTTTTGTTGCCATTCTAGATGCTGATAAGGAGGGCTTTTTGCGCTCTGAAACTTCCCTCATACAAACAATCGGACGTGCTGCACGTAACGTAGATGGCCACGTTATCCTCTATGCAGATACAATCACAGGCTCCATAGAACGAGCCTTACAGGAGACACAAAGACGTCGACAAAAACAAATAGCCTATAATGAAGAACACCATATCATACCCAAAAGTATCAAAAAAAATATCGGAGATATTCTCAATTCAGGCTATGAAAACAACCATATTCGCACAAATATCCCTGATGTTATCGAGAAAAAAAAATATGGTTGGCAACAATTTAGCATCTCATATTAAATACCTTGAAAAATTAATGCATGAAGCAGCTGCTGATCTCAACTTTGAAGAAGCAGCGCGACTTCGCGATGAAATCAAACAATTACAAAAGATAGAACTAGAAATCGCTGAGAACCCCTTAACACATCATAGCGAACAATCCACCCTTGAGCCCGTGTTACAACCAAGTCTTTTCTCCAAACCAGACCTTGCACACATGGGACCAACCATGGACACTGGTATTTTGGAAAATCGAAAAGGGAAATCTGGTAAAAACACCCCTAATCAAGCAACAATAAAACGAAAAAAAACGCAATCAACAAAGGAGTAAGAAATTTCAAACCGCCTAAAATAATCTTCAGCTCTTCTAAAAAAACGACTAAAGCTCAAAAGCAAACAGCATTATCCGCAAAATAGACAACCTCAAACATCAAGGGAGCTCCAATTTATCTAAAACACCATGAGAGAGAACATTTTACAAAAAATGCCTAAACTTTATTGACTTTTTAAGTAATTTTTCTTGTTAAACCGCGTTATAAAAAATCCCTAAAAATGTAAAAAACTTCTAAACTCTAAAAAAGCAGACAAATTTAAAGAGAATGTTTTATATATATCAAAAATATCATAAAATATATTATATTTATACATTTATAATCTGATATAGAACTCAAATATTACTTATCATCATAAGATAATATTAAAAAATGACACTGTTCTATAATACAAATAAAGTAAAAAAAGACTTTATCGTAGAACCATAAGCTTATGATAAAAAATGATAACTTTTATTCATACACCTATTATTCAATTTATATTGTATCAAGTGATGCAAAAAGTATCACTAAATAAAGAGTTTATATTCCATAGTAAAAAATCGGGTACTCTCAATACAAACTTATTAATTAACCTCAAGCATAGTACATTAATTGAAATCAAAATTCTGTCATGATTTTATTTTACTGTATCCGCAATGGGTTTAACTAAATGAATTTTCATTTGTTTTGCCACAATAAAGTCCAAAATTATTCAGGCTCTATTCAGTTTGAAACGTGTAGGATGTGAAAAATACGAATTTACACAAGGAGCATCATTATGAAAAAGGTGATCAGGGTAGCGGTATTATCAGCAATGTCAACTGCAACCGTTTTCATGCCGCTAAATACAACGCTTGCGGATATGGCATGGTATCAAATGAGTGAAATGAAGAGGGAGTCTGGTTTACCGTCTCGCAATTTTAGCTCCCATTCTTTTCATAGTAAACATCACTCTTTTGATGATCCCCACAAGCGTCATTATTTCAGCCAGACATGGAGAGAACAACATCAGCATCACGTTGAAAGCAAGACATATCATTATGTCGAACGCAAAAAGACAAAACACAGTAATATTCAAGGAAATGCTTTAGCATTGGGCATTCTTGCTCTTGCAGCAGGTGCAGTTCTTAGTAAAGTTTTAAAAAAACCAGAACAGCCACAAATTATCTATCAAGACGTACCACAAAATCAGGTGATTTATCAAGTACAGCCAACGGTGGAATATGAGCCAGTACAACAATCATCAGAATCTGATTGGCTTAACTATTGCAAGAAAAAATACCGTTCCTTCAACCCTAAAACAGGGACTTTTCGAGGCAGAGATGGCTTAAATCATGTCTGCTATGCTCCAGTAAATTGAATTAACATTGAGAAAAGCCCGCTCTAAAGCGGGTTTTTTATGCCCTCCCCCCCTCTTAAATCTCTTGAAGAAAAGGATTCCATAGGCATTCATAGCCTATGCTACTTTGGGGGCCATACCCACAGATAAAATAAACGTCGTCGCCTAAGGGCAAAACTTTTTCTCGAAGGGATTTTATCAATTTCTCATGGAAACAGAATGGGTTGCCATGCGCCCACAAACGACTGCTGTCTCTGCAACACCAAGACGCTTGGAAATAGAACAATCTCATGGCACTTTTGCAGAACAAATTATTCGTCCAACAGGGCTCATTGATCCGCCAACAGAGGTTCGTCCAGCCAGCAATCAAGTCGATGATGTTGTAAATGAAATTCGTAAAACAATTCAAAAAGGCTACCGTACATTGGTGACAGTTCTCACAAAGCGTATGGCCGAGGACTTAACTGAATATCTCCACGAACAAGATATTCGCGTACGCTATATGCATTCTGACATTGATACATTAGAACGCATTGAAATTCTACGCGATCTGCGGCTTGGCACCTTTGATGTCCTCATCG
The DNA here is from genome assembly GCF_042194445.1 of Bartonella sp. MF74HXZ. Taxonomy (NCBI): domain Bacteria; kingdom Pseudomonadati; phylum Pseudomonadota; class Alphaproteobacteria; order Hyphomicrobiales; family Bartonellaceae; genus Bartonella; species Bartonella sp. MF74HXZ. The sequence goes on from NZ_JBHIMW010000001.1 coordinate 163,723, forward strand.
GTATCAACTTGCTCCGAGAAGGCTTAGATATTCCAGAATGTGGTTTTGTTGCCATTCTAGATGCTGATAAGGAGGGCTTTTTGCGCTCTGAAACTTCCCTCATACAAACAATCGGACGTGCTGCACGTAACGTAGATGGCCACGTTATCCTCTATGCAGATACAATCACAGGCTCCATAGAACGAGCCTTACAGGAGACACAAAGACGTCGACAAAAACAAATAGCCTATAATGAAGAACACCATATCATACCCAAAAGTATCAAAAAAAATATCGGAGATATTCTCAATTCAGGCTATGAAAACAACCATATTCGCACAAATATCCCTGATGTTATCGAGAAAAAAAAATATGGTTGGCAACAATTTAGCATCTCATATTAAATACCTTGAAAAATTAATGCATGAAGCAGCTGCTGATCTCAACTTTGAAGAAGCAGCGCGACTTCGCGATGAAATCAAACAATTACAAAAGATAGAACTAGAAATCGCTGAGAACCCCTTAACACATCATAGCGAACAATCCACCCTTGAGCCCGTGTTACAACCAAGTCTTTTCTCCAAACCAGACCTTGCACACATGGGACCAACCATGGACACTGGTATTTTGGAAAATCGAAAAGGGAAATCTGGTAAAAACACCCCTAATCAAGCAACAATAAAACGAAAAAAAACGCAATCAACAAAGGAGTAAGAAATTTCAAACCGCCTAAAATAATCTTCAGCTCTTCTAAAAAAACGACTAAAGCTCAAAAGCAAACAGCATTATCCGCAAAATAGACAACCTCAAACATCAAGGGAGCTCCAATTTATCTAAAACACCATGAGAGAGAACATTTTACAAAAAATGCCTAAACTTTATTGACTTTTTAAGTAATTTTTCTTGTTAAACCGCGTTATAAAAAATACCTAAAAATATAAAAAATTTCCAAACTCTAAAAAAGCAGACAAATTTAAAGAAAATGTCTTATATATATCAAAAATATCATAAAATATATTATATTTATACATTTATAATCTGATATAGAACTCAAATATTATTTATCATTACAAGAGAATATTCAAATAGGACACTGTTCTATAAAACAAATAAAGTAAAACAAGACTTTATCATAGCACCATAAGCTTATGATAAAAAATGATAACTTTTATTCATACACCTATTATTCAATTTATATTGTATCAAGTGATACAAAACGTATCCCTAAATAAAGAGTTTATATTCCATAGTAAAAAATCGGGGACTCTTACTACAAACTTATTAATTAACCTCAAGCAGAGTACATTAATTGAAATCAAAATTCTGTCATGATTTTATTTTACTGTACTCACGATAGGTTTAACTAAATGAATTTTCATTTGTTTTGTCACAATAAAGTCCAAAATTATTCAGGCTCTATTCAGTTTGAAACGTATAGGATGTGAAAAATACGGATTTACACAAGGAGCATCATTATGAAAAAGGTGATCAAGCTAGCGGTATTATCAGCAATGTCAACTGCAACCGTTTTCATGCCGCTAAATGCAACGCTTGCGGATATGGCATGGAACTTTACTCACTCTATCACGAGAGAAACAGATGATATGATGAGGAAGATGCGTAAAGAAGCAGATGATGCGATAAGGGAAATGGATAAGGAAATTGATATCTTGCGTTCCAGTTTTTCTCGCTCCCGTTGTTCTGATAGAAAACGTGGCTTTTTTCCTGATGATTTCCAAAAATTTATGGATGATTTCGACGGCTGTTCTAATGACAACGACAAAAGCAAGAAACAACAACAACAACATCATCATCATCATCATCATCAACATCATCATCATCATCATCATCATCATGTTGAAAACAAAACATATCATCACATTGAGCGCGAAAAAACAAAACACAGTAATATTCATATAGACAACTCAGGTGATGCTTTAGCGGTGGGTATTCTTGGTACAATTTTAAAAAAATCAGAACAGCCACAGGTGGTTTATCAAATAGTACCACAAAATCAGGTAGTTTATCAAAAAGTTCCGCAAAATCAAAGAGTTTATCAAGTGCAGCAAACGGTGGCATATAAGCCACTCCAGCAATCATTAGAATCTGATTGGCTTAACTATTGCAAGAAAAAATACCGTTCCTTCAATCCTAAAACAGGAACTTTTCGAGACCGTAATGGTTTGGAACACATTTGTTATGCCCCAATAAATTAACTTCTCTTCTACTAAAAAAGTCTTAAATGGCACAAAAAAACGCTTCAAAGCGTTTTTTTGTTTGCTCATATATTAAAATCTTGAAGAAAAGGATTATTTTGGCGCTCATAGCCTATGCTACTTTTAGGACCATGCCCACAGATAAAACAAACATCATCGCCTAAGGGTAAAACTTTTTCTCGAAGAGATTGCATCAATTTTTCATGAGAACAGAAGGGGAAATCAGTGCGTCCAATAGAACCACGAAAGAGCACATCACCCAAGAGAGCTAAGCGTTCTTTTTCATTGAAATAAATAACATGACCAGGAGAATGTCCTGGGGTGTGAAAAACCTTAAACACATGTCCAGCAAAATGAACGCACTCACCATCTTCTAACCATTGGTCAGGAATACAGATGCATGCATCAGTGATGCCGTAATTTTTTGCGCTTTCGCTCACGGCATCCATCACAGGCTTATCATCGCGATGTGAACCGATAATTTTTACATTAAGCGCCTCTTTCGCTTGCATTGCTGCTCCCACATGATCAAAATGACCATGTGTTATCCAAATAGCCTCAACGATAACGCCATTCTTTTCGATTACGTCTTGAATCCGCGGCCAATCACCACCGGGATCAACGAGAACCCCCGTTTTACATTCACTATCAAAAAGCAAAGTGCAATTTTGTTGGAATGTCGTAACTGGAATAATATGTATATTAAGACTACCCATAATATCCTTTTCAAAAATAACTTTTTTAAATTTATAAATAAAACTTTCTCTCCTTTAAGGTAAAGGTGCTGCTCGACAGCTTTATACAACTTATGTAAACTTGCATTTTGTGTAAACTAAATTTTTGTCAAGGTTTTTAAGAATGTCCGATCATGTTCAAGTTTTGTGTGATGACGCACCTCACCTTCTTGTGATTGATGACGACACTCGTATCCGCAATCTTTTATTTCAGTTTCTCATTAAAAATGGATTTCGTGTTTCAGTTTCAGCCAATGCTAATGAAGCAAGACGACTGTTGGCAAGTTTAGATTTTGATCTTCTTATTGTTGATGTCATGATGCCTGGTGAAAACGGTATTGATCTTACTCATTCACTCCGCCAAACAAAGGATGTTCCTATCTTCATGCTAACAGCTTTATCAGAAATAGACAATCGTATCCATGGCTTAGAAGCAGGTGCAGATGATTATCTTGCTAAGCCTTTTGATCCTCGTGAGCTTCTCCTTCGTATCAATGCCATTTTACGGCGTGGCTTTCCCCCTCACCAACCAAAAATCGAGCAAATCGTTTTTGGACCTTATATATTTTCAATTTCACGGCGCGAACTCAAAAAAGGGGGAGAAGTTATTAAATTAACAGATAAAGAACAAGAAATGATGGTCATTTTTGCCGAAAATGCAGGCGATACAATTCCGCGCCATAAATTCGCGGCCGATGACAGCAATATAAATGAACGTGCCATTGATGTACAGATCAACCGCCTTCGTCGTAAAATCGAAAAAAACCCAGCACTGCCTATATGGCTCCAAACCGTGCGAGGAATAGGGTACAAACTCTCTATTGAATAGGCACAAGAATGATCAAGCCTTTAAGATTTTTTCTTCGATGGTTAACGAAAAAAATGCCTAAACGGCTTTATGCTCGCTCTTTGATCATTATTATCGCTCCCATGGTACTTCTGCAAACAGTCATTGCTTATGTCTTTATGGAACGCCATTGGCAAATGGTAACCGAGCGTCTTTCAATGGCTGTCGTGCATGACATTTCAGCCATTATTGATATTCTTGAAACATATCCACAACAAGATAACTATGAAGATATCAAGCGTATTGCACAACAACGCATGGGATTAAACATTTCTATCCTACCCCCTTCCCCTCTTCCCCCTCCAGGACCTAAGCCATTTTTTGCAATTCTTGACTATTTTTTAAGTGAAGAAATCACCCGCCAAATTAACCGTCCCTTCTGGATCGATACCGTAGGAGATTCTGATCTTGTTGAAATCCGTATCCACCTTGGTCACAACATCTTACGCGTCTTTGCTCCACGCAGCCAAGCCTACGCTTCCAATACTGCTATTTTTTTAAGCTGGATGGTAGGAACAGCTCTTGTTTTATTGCTGATAGCAATATACTTTTTGCGCAATCAAATTAAACCTATTCAACAATTAGCTGAAGCAGCAGAAAGCTTTGGACGCGGTCGTCCTTTACCAAAAGGATTTCAACCACAAGGAGCTGATGAAGTCCGTCGTGCTGGCATTGCTTTTTTACGTATGCGAGAACGTATTGAACGCCAAATCGAACAACGCACCATGATGCTCTCAGGAGTAAGTCATGATTTAAGAACCATTCTTACACGCTTTAAACTTCAGCTAGCATTAGTAAATACTGACTTTGATATTAAACCGCTTGAGCAAGATGTAAGTGACATGCAAAATATGTTAGAAGATTATCTTGCTTTTGCTCGTGGTGAAGGAAGTGAAAGTGTCAAGACTTTTGATTTAAATGCTCTTATGCAAAAATTCTCCGCCGATGCTCATCTTCACAAACGTCAATTTTCTTACACCATTGAAGGTCCTACAGAAATACAAGTACGTCCCCGTGCTTTCACACGCTTGGTCAGCAATCTTGTATCAAATGCATTTTGTTACGGCACAACCGTTAAACTAACAGCTAACTCTCAACAAGAATCTTTTATATTGATAATCGATGATAATGGACCTGGAATTCATGAAAATATGCGTACAGAAGTTTTTAAGCCATTCTTTCGACTTGATAAAGCGCGAAATCAAGATGCAAGTGGAACAGGACTTGGTCTTTCTATTGCTCAAGACATAGCACGCAGCCATGGTGGCAATATACAATTAGATGAAAGCCCACTTGGGGGATTACGCGCTATCATCGATATCCCCCTATGAGCAATATTTCAGCAAACCATCTGTAAAAATAACAGACTGTGTATTTTAGGCATTCCCTACAGTTTCAAACAAAGTGTACTGCAGTGCCTTGTAAGCACTTTCTCCCGACAAAGCAACCATCTGAAATGCAACATAATGGCTTTCACAGACTTTAAGTGCATGTATCAACAATGTTTCAACCTGTATATGAGATGGATGCATCCCACCAGCCAAAAGAAGACCTTGCCGATAAATAACTGAATTATTCCTTTGCCAGTAATCAAAATGTCCCAACAACAACTTTTCATTAATTGCTAGCAATAAGCGCTGTATTTCAGCTGTTCGAGCATTTTTAATAGAGAGATCAAACGAACAAGCCAAATGAAGTGCTTCATGCTCTTCCATCCATGAAAAAGCAAGACGATAATTTGCGCGCTTTCCTTCCACACAAACGCTAATTTCATCTTGCGCATCCCGCTCAAACGACCAATCATATTCACAGGCAATCTGTTCGATAAAGTCAACAGGGTGCTCTTTTCTCTCTGTGGCGCAAAATGCAAGCCTCATCACAATCCTCAATCATCTTAAAAACATTGTCAACAGAATATAAACCGCCTAAACTGTAACAATATTTTGCTACAATCAGGACCTTTACAACAAACAAATACACATAAAAACATCGACAGTACACAAACACCCAGAACACAATCGCGCTGTTTAGGGCAACCTGATAGTCATAAAACGAATCATCAAGTCTTTTCAGTGTATTGATACAATTTCATAGCGCCAGCCCCCCTGATTCAAAAAAATGTATTTTACCCAAAAAAAAATCAAAAATAAACAAATGCTCCGCCCTAACAGACTCAAGATTAAGCATTTTTTATTTTCACGCATCATATTGAAAAATTGGGGATATTTTTTTGAAGATTCTTTTTTTAAGAAACTATCTTACTTTTTTGTGTCTGCGTTTTTTAAATCATCTTTTTTTAAATCATCAAGGCGCCTTTTCAAATCAGCATTATCAGCATGGATTTTCAGCACCATCTCCTTAAAAGTCTCAAACTCTTCGCGAGAAACAAGATCAAGTTTGTTTGCTATCTTTTCAGCCTGCACACGAAAAGCTGTTCCAGCTTCACGTCGTATACCTTGCGCGACGTCAGCAGCATCTGTTGCTAATTTTGCTAATTCATCAAGAATACGATTTGATCCATTACGCATAACATTTTTCCTTAAATTTTAATTATTGACGCACGCATTATAGCGTATTCTCATAACATTTAGATACTGTAATTTGTTCCTTTTACCCTATATTTTATATACTGTGCAGATTTTTCATGACGATTTTTTAAGATTTTTTAATATTTCTTTTATCACCATTTTTTTACCGCGATAAACCAGTGGAAATCTATCCCCCTTTCTGACTAGCCTCCCTACTGACTTGACCATTGCGCATTCATCTGTCATTTCTGACCATTAGAGTCACTTCATATTCATCTCGTATAATGTAAGATGCTTAATTCATGAACAATCTGTCTTGTCCAGCCATTGCTTTTCCGTCTTTTCTTGATCCTGTCATTATCCAGCTAGGTCCCATAGCACTTCATTGGTATGGACTTGGTTACGTGGTGGGTATTCTTTTTGCTTGGTGGTATGCGCAAAAATTATTAAAAAAAACATCTCTATGGTATAGAGACCACCCTCCTATGGATAAAGAAAAGATCGGAGATTTTGTTGTCTGGTCTGCCATAAGTGTTGTTGTCGGAGGGCGTTTAGGACAAGTTCTTGTATGGGATCCCATTTACTATTTTAACCATCCAAGTGCTATCATTGCCGTATGGGATGGGGGAATGTCCTTTCATGGCGGACTTATTGGTATTATCATTGCTATGATCTGGTTTGCCCGTAAAAATCATATTAACATACGGGCCATGTTTGATATCATTGCTGCAGGTGCTCCTATTGGTATCGGCATTGTACGAATTTGCAACTTCATTAACCAAGAGTTATGGGGCAATATTACTACACGTCCTTGGGCTGTTTGTTTTCCTCTCGATCCTCACTATCTACCGCGCCATCCAAGCCAACTTTACGAAGCTTTCATGGAAGGATTTCTTCTCTTCATCATCTTATGCCTTATCACTTTTGCCTTCAAAGCATTAAAGCGCCCTGGAGCTGTTGCAGGAACATTTATTATAGGCTACGCAGTAGCGCGCAGCATTTCTGAAGTTTACCGTGCGCCTCAAGAAGATCCAGAATGGTTTTCGACTCTTTTCCATTCTACTGGTTTTACCTATGGCATGGCTTTATCTCTTCCCATGCTTCTTTTAGGGTTTTATCTTCTTCTCCATGCCTTTAAATATAAATCGACAGAAAATGGCCAATCTAAAAGAAAAAATTAAAGAAATTATTGCCCTTAATGGACCAATCACTGTTAGCCAATATATGACGTTGGCACTTACAGATCCTCAATTTGGTTATTATCAAACACAAACACCTTTTGGACGTACCGGTGATTTCATTACAGCACCTGAAATAAGCCAATTATTTGGAGAAATGATCGGGATTTGGGCTCTCGCAAGCTGGAACGCTCATGGTTCTCCTCGCCCTTTTATCCTCGCTGAAATAGGTCCAGGACGTGGAACTCTCATGGATGATGTTTTGCGTACCATTCAAAAATTATCCACGACAGCATTTGAATCTGCTGAAGTTTTTCTCCTTGAAATAAGTAAAAAGCTTGCAGAAGAACAAAAAAAGCGCCTTTCCTCCTATCAAAAACAAATCCATAGCATTGAAAGTTTTGATCAAATCCCCCCAAAACCACTCTTCTTAATAGCTAATGAATTTCTCGATACACTCCCTATCAACCAATATATTAAAGTCAATGGAGAATGGAAAGAGCGCTGCATTACAGTCAATCAAGATGGAGATCTCATCTTTATTGCTGCCCCGCATAAACTTCCCTCTTCTTATCTACAAACCTATTGTTCTAAAGTGCCTGACGGAACAATTTTTGAATATGCCCCCTTACGGCATCAATTCATGCAACAAATCAGCCACCATTTAGTGCAAGTGACAGGTTCTGCTTTGCTCATTGATTATGGTGCTGCTGATCTTGCATTTGGCGATACCTTGCAAGCACTGTCAAAACATAGATTTCGTGATATTTTTGATGCCCCTGGTGAACATGATTTAACATCCCATGTTGATTTTTCTTTTTTAAAAAACATAGCCCTTGAACAAGGTTGTTTTGCTGAAATCTTCGAGCAAGGAGATTTTCTTTTAAAAATGGGGCTACTGGAGCGCGCAAAACAGCTTGGAGTTGGCAAAAGTGCTCCTTTGCAAGACAAAATCCGCCAGGACATCGAACGGCTCGCTGGTCAAGATCAAATGGGAAAATTATTTAAAGTTTTACATTTCAGTGATAAAAACATCTCCATACCTCCCCAATTTTGATGATCGGCGCTTTTGTCAATAAGCACATCATTATCTGAAATATTCATTGACAAATATGAACATCTCCACCCTCACTTCAAATAATCTCCATAAGGAACTTTTATGAAATCTATCCCTCATCCCATTCTTGCAAAAAATCTTTCTACTTTACAACCCCATGGGATAGAACATGGTTTTTTTACTCGTCAAGGTGGTGTTTCAAAAAGCCTTTACCAAAGCCTTAATGTTGGCCAAAGCTCAAATGATCACCCTGAACATATTACACAAAACCGCACTTTGGTCGCTCATTATTTTGATGTTGAGGTACAAAATTTAGTCACTGTCAATCAAATACACTCTTGTGAAGTCGTTGTCGTTGATAAAGCTTTTATCGGCTCCCCTCCTAAAGCCGATGCTCTCGTTACCACCACACAAGAACTCGTAATCGGCATTCTTACAGCAGATTGCGGACCCATTCTGTTTGCTGATCCACAAGCAGGTGTCATCGCTGCAACTCATGCTGGCTGGCGCGGAAGTTTAAATGGAATTATCGAGAAAACAATTGCTGTTATGGAAAAACAAGGAGCCAAAAGACAATCAATAACAGCAGTCCTTGGACCTTGTATTGGTCCTTATCACTACGAAGTAACAAGTGAATTTTACGACCAATTTATTGATTGCCACTGCAAATACCAAAAATATTTTATAAAAACAGACAAAATAAATCACTTTTACTTTAATCTGTGGGCATTCATTATGAATCAACTCATCGAAGCAGGCGTTAATGCTTCTTGTGTAGAGCTTTGCACCTACAAGGATGAAAAGCGTTTTTTCTCCTATCGCCGTGCAATACACCGCAGCGAACCTGATTACGGACGGCAAATTTCTGCTATTATGCTAAAAAATAAAAGATGATCCTCTTTTATGCTTTAAAACAATACCAAAACTGCAAAACTAAACTTTTTACCCAAATGTAAAAATAAATCCCATTGTACTTTGCTTTGCTTTTTTACAAAATTATTTACCAGCCCATAAAATATGATAGCTTTTGCTCTGAATCATTTTCAATGTTTGGTTATAATGATTGAAGGCAAGATGATACTCCTCTTTATTTACTCCCCTTCATTCATCTTAAATATGAAACATTCCCCATATTGAAAGCATTTTTTTATAAAGTAATAACCAAAAAGCTTAATCAATACGTATTTCTTTGCCTCATGGAGAAAAAACTTTGCTCTAAAAGAAACAAACTTTTGGAAAAAGAGAAAACATACCGCATAGCTCTTTAACAATAATCGATAAAATTGTAAGGCTTTTGTAATTGTTCTCTTGCAATTTAATAAAAAGAAATTAAAAACCGTGTCGCATTCCCACCATGATAATTCAGAGGTTCTACTATGAAACTTTTCTGCGGAAATTCTAATCCACGCCTAGCTGAAGATGTTGCAAATTATTTGAACATCCCCTTAGGAAAAGCCACCGTAAAACGTTTCGCTGATCAAGAGATTTTCGTAGAATTGCATGAAAATGTGCGTGGACAGGATGTGTTTGTTTTGCAATCTACATCCTATCCAGCCAATGATCACTTGATGGAATTACTCATCATGATTGATGCGCTTCGTCGTTCTTCGGCACGTCGCATCACAGCTGTTATCCCTTATTTTGGCTATGCCCGCCAAGACCGTAAACCTGGTCCGCGTACTCCCATTTCCGCAAAACTTGTTGCCAACCTGATTACTGAAGCAGGGGCCCATCGTGTTTTAACATTGGACCTTCATGCAGGACAAATTCAAGGTTTTTTTGATATCCCTACGGATAATCTTTATGCTGTTCCCGTCATTTCTCGCGATGTCAAAGTGCATTATTCTCTTGAAAATGTTATTGTTGTTTCACCTGATGTGGGTGGTGTTGTACGCGCACGCTCGCTCGCCAAGCGTTTGAACAGTTTGCTTGCTATTGTAGATAAACGTCGTGAACGTCCCGGTGAATCAGAGGTTATGAATATCATTGGAGATGTATCGGGAAAAGATTGCCTTTTGCTTGATGATATTGTTGATTCAGGTGGAACTTTATGCAATGCAGCAAGTGCTCTGCTTAAACATGGTGCCAATAGTGTCACGGCTTATATCACGCACGGTGTTCTTTCTGGTAATGCAATCGAACGAATTACCAATTCAGAGATGAAAGAATTGGTTATTACAGATTCAATTATGCCAACACAAGCTATTGAGAAAGCCCATAATATTCGTGTTTTGCCCATTGCCGACCTTATTGGGGAAGCAATTGCAAGGACAGCAGCAGAACAATCGGTTTCCAGCTTATTTGGTTAAAGGGGTTCCTTGGGATCTCCTGGTGCTGTTTCAACACCAAGATTAGGAAATGCAACAATACGTTGGCCACTAAAATGCGTATGAATAACAATAAGGCCACGCTCTTCAAAGTAGGTTAAAAGTCGGCGTGCACGGCTTAAAGAATGAGTCCCATAAAGACGTGCTAAAAATGCATCGGATGGACATGGCTTTCCCCCTAATGCAGCCTGTGCTACATTCAAGAAGACTCCTTGGACATCTTCTTCTAAACTTTCTGATATCTGCAAAATATGTTTCCAATGTTCACTGACAGCCGTTTGTTCATCAACAAAAGCCTGAGCAATAGCCAATTTACGCCGAAATTGTGAAAGATTAAAAGGAACCTTTGACATACCATGGATACGACAACGAACTGAAAAATCTTGATAAAGCACCGCTGTTGAACGATAAAAAGCCTCAGAATCCTCAAGAATTTCCCGAATAATATGTTCTGCTTGGCCGTCACACTCAACATCAGAAAGTTCAGGAAATAAACTCGGGGTTTCTTCCAACAACTCTTGTTTTTTATGCACTACCTCCTCTAACATCTCGTGCATTGATTTTTCCCTCATCGGCTCTCGTGTTTGTTTAAATGGCTTTAAAATTTCCTCTGGTGAAGCAGTAAAAACGAGCTCTTGCACATCATCCCGCTCTGTTGGAAGTGGCATTAATTTAGGGCTAGAAGAGCGTGCCAAAGTTTCAACAGAACCGATAATGATTGGTAAGGGACGTCGTGATAAAGCGGGACCTAAAGCTATAAAATTCCCCCGCTCAAGATCTCTAAACATTTCCGCTTGGCGGCGCTCCATTCCCAAAAGATCAGCAGCGCGCACCATATCAATATCTAAAAAAGTCCGCCCTATTAAGAAGTTTGAAGCTTCAGCAGCAACATTTTTGGCCAACTTAGCCAAACGTTGTGTCGCAATAACACCAGCAAGACCACGTTTACGCCCTCGACACATAAGATTGGTCATAGCACTAAGAGAAATCTTACGTGCTTCATCAGAAACTTCTCCTGCCGCAGTTGGAGCAAACAATTGTGCTTCATCGACAACGACAAGCATAGGATACCAATAATCACGTTCCACATCAAACAGTGCCCCAAGAAAAGCCCCTACAGCACGCATCTGTTGTTCAGTATCCAAACCTTCAAGATTAAATACCACTGAAACCCGATGTTGTCGAATGCGATGGGCAATACGAGTCAATTCTAATTCACTACGTTGAGCCTCTACAATAACATGACCAAATTTATCTGCCAAAGTTACAAAATCGCCTTCTGGATCAATTACACAATGCTGCACCCACTTAGCACTTTGCTCCAAAAGACGGCGTAAAAGATGTGATTTCCCTGAACCGGAATTACCTTGTACAAGAAGACGTGTCGCCAATAATTCTTCCAGATCAAGAAGTGCTGGCATCGATTTATGCAAAGCACGACTCTCTGACATCTCACCCAAGGCAATCTCAACCTTCATAACATCTCCAGTGTTTGATTTTGAACATATCAGTGTCAGCGCATATTGGCTGATTCTCCATCCACACCGTAATTTGTAACATTTCCTCCTTTTTAACGGTAGAAATCATCGATTTTTCCCACAACTCTTGCATCTATGAATAGTTTGAATTATAGAACAAACTTCTGTGTAGACACCCTTGGAGGCAACGCAGAATGGAGCGATCGCTGTTGATTAGCGCATATCTTCATATCCATGCAAAAACTATTACTGTTTTTGAAGGATCTCCAATCATGTAAAAAGGACTTAAATTATGAGCAAAAGCTACACTCTTAAGGCCGAAAAACGCGAGCGGGTTGGTAAGGGGTCCTCCCGTGAACTTCGCCGCAACGGTCTTATTCCTGCTGTCATTTATGGTGAAAAACAACCTCCTTTGGCAATAACAGTTCCCTATAAAGAAATTTTCTACAAAATTCATGCCGGTGGCTTTCGTACCACCATTGCAACGATTATTCTTGACAAGCAAAAAATTATGGTTTTGCCAAAAGATTATCAATTAGATCCCGTGCGTGACTTTCCCCTCCATGTAGATTTCTTACGCATTTCAGCAAAATCCGTTGTAGAAGTGAATATTCCTGTCCACTTCCTCAATGAAGATACAGCACCTGGACTTAAAAAGGGTGGTGTCCTCAATATTGTTCGGCACGAAATTGAATGTACGGCTCCAGCAAGTGCTATTCCTGAAGCTATTGAAATTGATCTCGCCAGCTACTCTATTGGTGATTCTATTCACATTTCAGCAGTGCAACTGCCAAAAGATGTGACTCCCATCATCCAAGATCGAGATTTTACCATTGCAACCATTGCAGCTCCTGCTGGCATGGATGTCAGTGATGAAACTTCTGAACAAGAAGATGATGAAGAAGACACGCAAACTTCATAAAACTCAAAAGGCGGGAATTTTTTCCGCCTTAATTTATGAGACATTACCCTTACTCATACTTTGACTGAAGATACACATGTGGCTTATTGCTGGTCTTGGCAATCCTGGTTTACAATATCAAAATAACCGCCATAATATCGGTTTTATGGCTGTTGATGCCATCTATCAGTCCTTCTCTTTTTCTCCATGGTCGAAGAAGTTTCAAGCAGAAATCTCTAATGGTTTCATAAATAATGAGAAAATTTTTCTTATAAAACCGCAAACTTTCATGAATCTCTCTGGTCAAGCTATCGGTGAAGCTTTGCGATTTTATAAATTAGATCTGAAGAATTTGATCATCATTTATGATGAGTTAGACCTGTCACCAGGAAAAGTTCGTATAAAAATTGGTGGAGGAAATAATGGGCATAATGGTATTAAGTCTATTGATGCCCATTGTGGTACTAACTATTGTCGTATACGCATAGGAATTGGTCATCCTGGAAGCAAAGAACTTGTTCATCAACATGTTCTGGGAAATTTTGCCAAATCTGATCAAGAATGGTTATCCCCTCTCTTAGAGACAATTGCAAAAAATATCGCTCTCCTTATAAAAGATGATAAATCCCTCTTTATGAATGAAATTTCACAAACGATAAAAAACAATCAAAACCATTGACTTGCGTATCACAGTCGCGTGAAGCATATGGATAAGAACTCTTGAAAAAAGAAAAAAATGCCTCTTATACACTTTCTCAAAGGCAAAATCTGTTGGCAACCTGAGAAGATAGAAAAAAATAAGAATACAAGCTTGTATACACTTTTGAAAAAGAAAGGCTTATATTCTCTTTTGAGAGAAAGAGAAGATTGAACAGCAAACCAAAATACTCAAACGGCTCTCTCCAATCTTCTCCCCCAAATTAAAAAAATTCATTTGGCTGAATGGTCGACTGTAGCGGATCATAGCCATTTGATTGTTGACTATAAACTGTAGGAATACTCCTATTGTTTTGTAAGACCACAACACGCGAACCAACGGGAACACGATCATAAAGATCAATAATATCTTGATTAAGCAAACGAATACATCCACTTGAAATAGCACGCCCAATTGACCACGATTCGTGTGAGCCATGAATACGGAAAAGTGTATCTTTCCCATTTTTGAACAAATAAAGTGCCCGCGCACCTAATGGATTATCGGGTCCTGGTGGCATTCCTTTCCCAAGATGACCATAACGTTCTGGTTCTCGAGCCATCATAGCTGCAGTAGGAGCCCAATTTGGCCACCGACGCTTGCGCTGTACAACCCCTTCACCTTCAAATGCTAAACCTTCCTTACCGACCCCAATCCCATAACGCAAAGCCTTTCCATTTTCACCAATAAGGTAAAGAAAACACTCTTGCGTATCTATAACCAATGTTCCAGGTGGATAAGATGTATAATAAATCACTTCTTGTCGCCAAAACTTTGGATCAATTGTCGCAAGATCAACAGCAGGTAACAAATAGGTTTCATTCGTTACAGGACCATACAAAGCCTGTATTTCTGGTGGAATGTATCGAACTTGTTGAAAAGGAACCGATGACATATCTGACTGATGCGTAGCACATCCAGCTAAAGCCAAAAGTGCTGCAATTAAAAAGGCACAACGAGATAACACTCTTCTATTTTCTCCGATTAATTATTTATGCAGATTTGCATACCATGAAAAACTTAGCACATTATTAACATTAATTCGAAGTTTTCTTATCCTTGAGACTAAGGAGAGCATTAAGATAAGAAGAACTAAGGTAAAAAAGCAGATTATCTGTTACTTTAGACTTTTTTCTCACTTATCGCAACACAAAGACTATAACTCTTCTGAAAATATGCTATAAAAAAGGAGCTATCTTGACTATAAAATCAAAAGAAAAGAAAGACTCTCATGGGCTTTAAATGCGGTATTGTCGGATTACCTAATGTTGGGAAATCAACTCTTTTTAATGCATTAACAAAAACAGCCACTGCACAGGCTGCCAATTATCCTTTTTGTACCATTGAACCCAATACCGGTGAAGTTGCCGTTCCAGATTTACGAATGGAAAAAATTGCATCAATCGCTGGTTCAAAAGAAATAATTCCTACACGCATTAACTTCGTCGATATTGCGGGGCTTGTACGAGGAGCTTCAAAAGGCGAAGGTTTAGGAAACAAATTTTTAGCCAATATTCGCGAAGTCGATGCCATTGTTCACGTTTTACGCTGTTTTCAAAATGAAGATATTACCCATGTAGAAGGACGTATTGATCCTGTTTCTGATGCCACAACCGTGGAAACCGAACTCATGCTTGCCGATCTTGAGAGCCTTGAGCGACGAATCGTACAAATCCGTAAACGTGCAACCGGAAAAGACAAAGAAGCTCTCACAATTTTACCCATTATGGAAAAAGCATTAAACATACTGCAACAGGGAGCCCCTGTCCGGTTATTACTCAAAGATATCTCTTCCGATGAACACCACATTCTTAAGAGTTTAAATCTTTTAACCTCCAAGCCTGTACTTTATGTTTGTAACGTAAGCGAAAATGACGCCGCTCATGGAAATAGCTTTACCCAAACAGTTGAAAAAATGGCAACAGAGCAAAATGCGCAAAGCATTATCATTTCTGCTTCTATCGAAGCGGAAATCACACAACTGAGCGATGCTGAAGCATCAGAATATCTCAATGCTCTAGGACTCTTTGAACCAAGTTTAAATCGCCTTATTCGTGCTGGTTACCATTTACTTGATCTCATCACTTACTTCACCTGTGGGCCTAAGGAAACACGAGCATGGACAATTACGCGTGGTACAAAAGCTCCCCAAGCAGCTGGCGTTATTCACTCAGATTTTGAGCGCGGTTTCATTCGTGCCCAAACCATCAGCTACAATGACTATATTGCTCTGGGTGGAGAAAGCGGTGCAAAAGAAGCAGGAAAAGCCCGCGATGAAGGAAAAGAATACATTGTGCAAGATGGCGATGTCATGTTATTTAAACATAATACTTAAATCCTCACTCTGTCTTAATAGTTTATCTTGAAAACTTTGTAATAGGTCCTTGGAATCTTGTCGCAAAAGCTCCCAAGTATTTTTTGAACAAAAAAATGTTGCTAGCATATTATTATGATAGCAACAGTTTTATCCATTAAAGAATGGGAATATAAAATTAGCGTGTCCAACGCCCTTCGTATTTAAATGTTGGAGCGTCCTTTAAAGAATCCTTTGTCGCATTTGTAATGAGTTTCCATTTACCATAATCATTTGTCATCTGGATTGTTTCTGGAGAAACGACCACATAACTCTCACCTATGCCAAGAAAACCACCAACAGCAACAACAAACCCTGCAATATTATTTTCACGTAAAATAATATCTTTTACTTCACCAATATTTTCATCTTCTATATTATATACATTGGCGCCTATAAGGCTGGAAGCAACAAAATCCGTTGCTAAAGGTGTCACATAACGCACAGACTTATCTACCCCCACCTGTACAATACCCGTCGAAGAGATCATTTCAGGTTTTGAAGGCACTTCAAAAGACTGGGCGTAAGTACTAGAAACCATCAAAATTGACATAAGAGTAGTACATGCAATTTTTTTCATTTTAACATCTCCGTTTTTACTTTGCTTTTACTTTATAAAACCTCAATGCATCATAAACAGATTTGTTCCTTATGCTCTTTATACTCTATGCTCTTTCAAGCCTTGTCGCTTTATCATTTTCTCTTTATTTCGTCTTTTGTTTCTTTCTCTAACTCTTCTTCTAAACCACACCAAATACGATTTTTTAAAAT
This sequence comes from Bartonella sp. MF74HXZ, assembly GCF_042194445.1. NCBI lineage: Bacteria > Pseudomonadati > Pseudomonadota > Alphaproteobacteria > Hyphomicrobiales > Bartonellaceae > Bartonella > Bartonella sp. MF74HXZ. Next base: position 180,789 of record NZ_JBHIMW010000001.1, read on the forward strand.
ATAAACAAGCCCTGCAAAAACGATTAAAAATAAAATAACACGAAAACCGGTTTTTTTACGAATTTCCATATGAGGATCGGCAGCCCACATCAAAAAAGCAGAAACATCGCGCGCGTAATGTTCAATGATTTCTGGAGTTCCATCTTCATAAGCAACCATACCATCACTCAAAGGAGGAGCCATAGTTAAAGAATTACCGGCAATAAAATAAGGATTATACCAAGAACCCTCAGCAATTTTCATATTTTCTGGCGCCTTCTGATATCCTGTTAAAAGAGCTGTAATATAATCTGGACCCGCTGTATCATAATGAGATAATACATCAGTAATTAAAGCAGGAAACGGCAAAGATACACCACGTGCACGTGCCATCAATGACAAATCTGGAGGATAAGCACTATTTAAAATAAATCTTGCTTCTTCTTCATGTGCAAAGGGAGAAGGGAAATAATCCGTTGCAACCCCAGCACGTTTAAAAAATTTTCCTTCTCGATTAGGACCATCGCGCACTTCATATTGCCCCGCCAAAGCTTTAATCTGTTCTTGATCATACCCAAGAGCTCTTAAATTGCGAAAAGCCACATATTTTAACCCATGGCAGCTGGAACAAACTTGTTTATAAACCTTTAATCCACGCCTCAATTGCGCCTTATCATAAAGCCCAAATGGACCTGAGAAACTCCATTCTTGTTTTTTAGGAATCCTTAAAGGAAAAGAAGTAAATTCCTCCTCCTGATCAGAGGCATCTCTCGCTAAACTCTGAGCAGAAAAGCTCATAGCAACGATAACAATCAGTCCGACAAAAACATTTACCATAGTCTCTTTTTTTTCTGTTTTAAATCTTGCATAATTGAAGAAGGAAGAGAACATTTTTTTTCAAAGGCTGGCAAAGTCGGCAAAATAACCAAAAAGAATATAAAATAATAAACCGTAGCCAATTGCGTCCATAAAAGGATTTTGTCATTTATTTCTCTTGACCCCAACCAACCAAGGAAAACGACATCAATAACCAACGCCCAAAAGAAAATTTTATAAACAGGTCGATATCTTGCTGAACATATTTTAGAGCGGTCTAACCATGGCACAAAAATTAAAATGCAAATCGAACTGACGAATAAAACAAAGCCCACAAAAGTGGAAGGGAAAATACCAATATCAAAAGTTATAGCACGAAGTATCGCATAAAAAGGCAAAAAATACCATTCTGGAACCACACGAAGAGGTGCTTTTAAAGGATCTGCCACATTATAATTTTCAGCCTGCCCCATATAATCGGGCATATAAAACAAAAACCAGGCAAAGAAGATCAGAAAAACAGTAATAGCAAAAATATCTTTGATAAGCGCATAAGGTGAAAATGGAACCGTTTCCTTATCTGATTGTATAGCAAGACCCGTTGGATTGCCTTGCCCAACACAATGGATTGCCCAAATATGCAGCCCCACAAAAAGAAGCAAAACAAATGATAAAACATAATGGAAAACATAAAAACGATTCAACGTTGGTTGTCCTACGCCATAACCACCCAGAAGTGTCTCATGCAACCATGTCCCCACCAAAGGTATCGTTTTTAAAAGCCCTGCAATCACTGAAGCCGCTGAAATAGACATCATCCCCCAAACAAGCACATAACCAAAAAATGCTATTGCCATCATGATGATATAAATAAAAATACCTGTAACCCATACCATTTCTCGCATATTTTTATAAGAACCATAATAAAGTCCACGTGCCAAATGGATATAAACAGCAATAAAAAAAAACGAAGAGCCTACAGAATGCCATGGACGAAAAAGCCAACCAAACTGCCCTTCACGTCGAAATCGTTCACTAGTTTCAAAAGCCAAATGAATATCTGGAACATAATGCATAGCCAAGACAATACCAGTCAAAAGCTGTGATAAAAGCATAATGGTCAAAATACCGCCAAATGTGTAAAAGTAATTAAGATTACGCGGAACAGGAAAAATAACAAATGTATTATAAAAAAAACGAGGAAGAGGAAAACGCTTATCAAACCAACGAGCAAGAGCATTTTTAGGATAATAAGGAGGAAACCTTGTCATAACCTTATCCTATTTTGAGCAAAGTATCAGAAAGAAATTGGTAAGGTGGAATAGCCAAATTATAGTTAGCTGGACCTGACCGCACTCTTCCAGCGGTATCATAAACAGACCCATGACAGGGACACAACCATCCTCCAAATTTACCCGATTGCCCAAGTGTTACACAGCCTAGATGCGTACAAAGATTAATAACAATAAGCCAATTTTCACGTCCTTTACCTGCTGAACGCGCAAAATCTGTTGCTTCTTTTTCACCTTCAAGATTAGGATTGCGCGCTTGACGATCTTTTAGAAGACTCAATTCAGTAGCGCGCGCATCAGCAATTTCTTTTGTCGTACGATTTCGAATAACAACAGGCTGTCCTCGCCACTTTACTGTCACCGACATCCCCTCTTCAATACCAGAAAGATCAACCTCAACAGAGGAAGATGCCAAAATAGCTTCATCTGGACGCAACTGACGGATAAAAGGCCACGCAACCGCTCCCATTCCAACTGCTCCTGCAACAGCTGTTACCAAAAACAGAAAATCCCGCCTCGTTTGCTCACTCATGGCCTTAACTTAAAGAGACTATTTGCTAAAACATTCTTCTACCATACCCTCTCCCATTGTACAATGCTTGATCACTCAGTTGCCTCAACCATGAAACCATCCCCGTAAAAAACTCCTGCCATTTGTATGGTCTATACAAAAACTGTTTTGTAATGATAATTCATCGTTTTACAGAATAAATGAAATCCTGAAACACCGTAAGTTTCTTTCATTTCAAACCTATTCATATTAATCAATCAAAATTACTCCCCTTCCTGTGAAAAACGGAGATAGTGTGTAAATAAACACTCCTAAAGAAAGAAACATAGTCTTGTTATGACCAGGTCTCAGTAAATAAGTTGAGCTTATCGATTATTTCTTTAACACATTTACAGCATCTCTCCCTCCCTCAATTCCAACTGGTTGAATGAGTATTTTTTCCGCTTCTGCTTTTGCATAAAAAGCATATTTTGTTGATTTTCATTAAAATGGATGATCTAACCTTATTAAATATCCCACTTTTCAACATAATGAGCCAATCCATTTCATGTATCGCTCAATATAAAGGAAGTCCCTAATAGGGAGCTTCTCTCTTATCCCAAACAAACCTGTGTACATAACTTTTTCCCTGAAATTTAAAGTGAATAAAAATTAAACCTAAAAAACATGTATTTCTCAAAGCATATTTTTCGAATAAATTGTGGTGCTTCTTTACAAAGTCGAAAGAAAAATCATATTACAGAGAACATGACACTTCATATAGCTCTTTTCCAACCTGATATCGCTGGTAATACTGGAACGATTTTACGTCTTAGCGCTTGTTTTGGTTTACATGTGCACATTATTGAACCCGCAGGCTTTAATCTGTCGGATCGTAATCTCAAACGCGCAGGATTGGATTATCTCGAATATGCTTCCTTAGAACGACACATTGATTGGCAACATTTTATAAGCTCCATGAAACACTTTAACCGCCGTCTGTTGCTTTTAAGTACAAAAGCAAAAACATGCTATACGCAGATATGCTATCAAAAAAATGATGTTTTACTTTTTGGTCGTGAAACAGCTGGGGCTCCCGATTATGTTCATGAAGCTGCCGATTACACATTGAAAATTCCCATGCAACCACAGGCACGCTCTCTAAATCTCGCCATGTGCGTAGCCATAACAACGGGAGAAGCATTACGCCAAATTGGTTATCATGAAAGAAACTGTAATCTATAAAAACACAACAATTCCCTTAAAATAATTAATAGGACAATAAAAATCCATGAAATATGGTTTTAAATAATTAAAAAATCTTTTTATAGAATATAAAGTGCATAAAGTTCACTAATACTTTTGGAACAACTTACAGAATGCCTATAAAAACCCATAAATTATCACGAAAAACAATATAAACATATAAAGAACAGTTAGAGCATATAACGCTTATCATTTTCCAACAATCAGGTGCTGATAAAATAAACATTTCTTAGTGCCCATAACATCCATTTCACATCACCACCTATGAATAATTAAATACTCCTCATAGTAAAAATCCATTGGACATCCCCCTCTTTATTCTCATACAAAATGCAAACCGCTATCATTATTCTCTTTATTCGTTTTCACTTTCGAGAATCCTTATCTTTAAGATGGTTCATAAAAGACATTTTTTCTCTCTGTAATCATTTTTCCTCACACGGCTTCCCCCACTTGTGACGTGTAAGGCAATAATTTTGATTGATGTGATATGAACAGGTTTGAAATAACCTTACAATATTCGGAGCTCTTGTTTCACATGACGAATAATGAATTATTATTATAAATCAATTTTTTCTAATAATGCATGACGATCCATTAAAAATCCGCTTTCGACCCATATCATTTCTAACTCTTTAAGCTTTTTTCCTAAAAGCACACCTTTAGCAAAACCTTTCTTTATTAAATCGTTACCATTAATGGGAAAAGTTGGAATCTGCCATTTTTTGGCAAGCTGATGAAGCTTGACATAATCCTCTGCTTTTTGCAAAGCATCACTTTTTTCCAGGTTATCGAGATGTGATGCAGCGACAGACAACGATAATTGATCTAAAACTGGCTGTCGTCCATGAAAATAAATCAGTTTTTGCACAAAATGATCAGAACAGTTTTGGTTTATTATTTCTAACTCTGCCCATTCTTTTAATCGTGTTGTTTCTTTATGGGAAAAATGCAAGCGCTGTGCCATTTCATGAAGACGTATGGGGTCAGGAGGAAGAATGCTTTCTAGCCGTAACAATGGATCAACTTTCCAACCAAGAGCCTGTTCTGTCTTCACCAATGCGTGAATTGCATCAATACCCCATCGTTCTGTTTCAGGAAAAATGAGTGCCAAAATTCTGCTTTGTCGCATCCATAAAAGAGCACGCGTTGGATCAAACGCCGCAAGAAGCTTTTTCATTTCTGCCCAAATACGTTCAGAAGAAAGTTTTTTTAAACCGTGTTTTAAACTAACACATGCCTTCAATCCTTGTACATCAGGTCGCCCTGCTCCATACCATGCAAAAAAGCGAAAAAAACGTAAAATACGCAAATAATCTTCGCAAATACGATCTTCTGCAATCCCAATAAAACGAACTGTTTGGCTAGCAATATCACTCAAACCTCCCACATCATCATAAAGATTGCCAGCAGCATCACAATAAAGCGCATTTATCGTGAAATCCCGCCGTTCAGCATCTTTTTTCCAATCACGACCAAATGCCACTTTTGCATGACGACCATCTGTTTCAATATCGCAGCGAAGCGTTGTAACCTCATAAGAACATGAATGAGCAACTACTGTTATTGTACCAAAAGCAATCCCTGTAGGAATAGCTTTAAATCCTGCTTCTTCTACACGTGCAATAACCTGTTGCGGCAAACAGGTTGTTGCAATATCAATATCACTAATAGGCTGCCCTAGCAGTTGATTGCGCACTGCTCCCCCTACAATACGCGCCTCTTCTCCCTCCAAAGACAAAACACGAAGAAGTGTTTGGATATCCCTTTGTTGTAACCACGCAACCTGTTTGAAGTCCTGTCTTATATTCACCCTTTAACCTTTCAAAAAAGTTGTCTTCATTGCTTTAAAGATCTCTCTTCATACAACAAAATTTTTAAGACATCCCTTATAAAACACGTCTATTCCTTCCAAAAAAACTTTTCTCTTCTTGTATACGAATATGAAAAAAATGGCATATGATACTTCATTTCTTCTCATTTTCTGTTACAAACAATAAGATATCCATTATCATGCAGAGAAAATTACCATTTTTGCGACAAACGCCTTAAGGAAGAAATATGAGTCAACATGATCCATCATCCAATTCTGTAAAAAAGGTCAATATCAATCATGATGCTCAAGTCATTATTGATGATATTGATACGGCACACAAAGAATTGGATATTTTACAACAAGAAATTGACAAAGTTATTTTTGGGCAAAGTCAGGTAATCGAATATGCTTTAATCGCTATTTTTGCTGGTGGTCACGCCCTTCTTGTCGGTGCTCCAGGACTTGCAAAAACACGTCTTGTTGAAACATTGGGAACAGTCTTAGGACTTGATGAAAAACGCATCCAATTTACTCCTGACTTAATGCCATCGGATATTATTGGTTCTGAAATTATGGATTCCGATAAAGACGGTAAACGTTCTTTTCGATACATTCAAGGTCCTATTTTCACGCAACTTCTCATGGCCGATGAAATCAATCGTGCTTCTCCACGGACACAGTCAGCCCTTTTACAAGCTATGCAAGAATATCATGTTACTGTTGCAGGTAACCGTTATGATTTGCCAAAACCTTTTCATGTTCTTGCAACGCAAAATCCTCTCGAACAAGAAGGGACCTATCCACTTCCTGAAGCACAACTGGATCGCTTTTTGATGCAAATCGATATTGACTATCCTGACCTCACAACAGAGCGACGGATCATTTTAGAAACAACAAAAGAAAAGAAATCAAATGCAAAACCAATTTTGTCCGCCAAAAAATTGCAAAAAATTCAAAATATCGTTCGCAAAATGCCTCTTTCAGAAAATGTGATCGAAGCTATTTTAAAAATTGTCCGCTCAACTCGCCCTCATAAAGACAATAGCCTTGCTAATACTTATGTTTCTTGGGGACCTGGTCCACGGGCATCACAAGCCCTTTCACTTTGTGTTCGCGCCCGTGCTCTTTATTATGGACGATTAGCCCCCTCACTTGATGATGTTGAAGCATTGGCCTATCCCGTATTACAACACCGCATGGCTCTTAATTTTTCTGCCCGTGCTGAAGATGTAACTGTAAAAGATATTATCAATAACCTTGTGAAAGATGTTCTTTGAATGGCTATTGGCAAAAAAGTTTTACAAAAGCCTCCATTGTCGCTGGCAAATGAACTGCATAAGGATACTGGCAAAATGCCATATTTCCTTTTACAAGCACGTCATATCGCTAATACACTGATAACCGGATGGCATGGACAACGCAAACGCGGTAATGGGGAAAACTTTTGGCAATTTCGTCCCTATGTTGAAGGAGAATCCATTACCCGCATTGATTGGCGTCGCTCAGCGCGTGATGAAAATACATATCTCCGCGAACACGAATGGCAAATGACACAAACCGTTTGGCTCTGTCCTGATCAAAGCGCATCAATGCATTACTGTTCGCGCTTTTCTAAAATCTCTAAAGGTAATCATGCCATTATTCTTACCCTTACCCTAGCATCACTTCTTGCTCGCAGTGGCGAACATATTGCTATTCCAAACTTAATGTCCCCCACAATGACATCCAATGTCGTAGAGCGAATAGCCTTTGCTTTAGAAAATCATTCAGATGAAAATTCATTTCCGGATTTTTCAACGATTACACGCTTTTCACATGTCGTTATAATGAGTGATTTTCTCGACTATCCTGAAAAAATCATCCAACATTTAACCGTTTTAACTACAAAACAGGTGACAGCTCATTTAATTGAAATTTCTGATCCCGCAGAAGAAAGCTTTCCCTACGCAGGTCACACAGAATTTTTTGATCCTGAAACGAAAGAGAAACATGTTTCCACAAAAGCAGAAGATCTTCGTAAGAGCTATTGTAAAATATATCACGCAAGGCGACAAGAGTTGGCAAATTTTTGTGCACGTCAAGGATGGTCTTATCACGTTAGTACAACGGATCAACCTTTAACAGAGACCATTTTTCATCTTGCAAATACAATGGGCGACTTTCCATTGCAAAAAAGGAGGGCCCTTTGAGTTTTGCTGCTCCCTTTCTGTTACTAGGGCTTTTGTTCCTACCGGTTATTTGGTGGCTGTTGCGGGTAACTCCTCCATCTCCGCGTAAAGAGCTTTTTCCTCCGTTACGCTTCTTACCCAAACCAACTCATCATCAGGAAACAGCAAAACATACACCTTGGTGGTTGCTCTTGTTGCGTTTAACCATAGCAGCACTTGTTATCATAGCGTTAGCGCGCCCCACGTGGAATCAAAAACCAATCAGCTTTTCCGGATCTCAACCCCTTGCACTCATTATTGATAATGGTTGGGCTTCTGTAAAAGAATGGAAAAAGCGCATCTCTATCGCTGAAATGCTCCTTGCTCAGGCAGAAAAACAGCAAAAAAATATTTATCTTATTGCAACGGCTGAAAATGATATCTCCAATATAGAGCCGCAACCCGCCAAGATTATAAAACAGCATTTAATGCATTTGCAACCGCGTCCTTGGCCTGTCAACCGTGTGCACGCACTGAAAAAACTCAGAAAAATAACCAAAGGAAAACCTCTTGATGTTGCTTATTTAAGTGATGGATTACAAACAAATGAAGATGAGCAGGCTTTTGCTTTGCTTGAAGAATTAAAACCTGAAAAACTCTTATGGTATTTGGCTGATATTTCCGATTTAATCGGCATAACATCCGTAGAAAATAACGATGGAAGCATGGTCGCGCGTATTATCCGCTCAACAACACACGGCAAAACTTCCGCTACACTCAACCTCTACGATTCAAACAATCAACTTCTCGGTCAATTTACGAAAAATTTCTCTGAAGGAGAAACAACAGCTCTTGTTCCTTTTGATGTACCACTTGAACTACGCAATGATATCGCTTGGATAAAAATGAATAATCAAAACCATGCTGCTGCAACCTTCTTGGTAGACAGCCATAACAAGATAAGCCGTGTTGCTCTTCTATCACCCGATACCAATGAAATGGCACAGCCTTTACTTTCTCCATTTTATTACATTATCAAAGCATTACAGGAATATACACAGCTTATAACCGCCGGTGGAAGAGAGCTTTCAACGGATATTGATTATTTGCTTAAACAAAATCCATCTGTTTTCATTATGAGCGACATGGTTAACATGCCTGAAAAAGCAGAAAAAAAACTTTCTGATTTTGTGAATAAAGGGGGAACACTCATCCGCTTTGCAGGAGAAAAACTCAGTAGTGCAGAACATTATGATAGTCTCCTTCCGATACCGCTACGTCAGGGGCAACGTTTCCTTGGAAGTATTATGTCTTGGACGAAACCACAAAAGCTTGCCCCTTTTGCAAAAAATAGCTTTTTCTTTGATCTTCCTTTCCCAGAAGATGTCACTGTCTCGCGCCAAATCCTCGCAGAACCAACCCCAGATCTTTTTGAAAAAACGTGGCTTAGCCTTTCGGATGGAACCCCTCTTATTACCGCAGCAAAACGTGGTAAAGGAACCCTCATTCTCATTCATGTTGCTCCTGACCCCACATGGTCTAATCTTCCTCTTTCTGGCTTTTTTGCACAAATGTTGCAAAAACTAATCACATTAGGGTCTAACGAAAACACAAACCTAACACACAGAGAAAAAAGAACAATGGTACAAAACCCGTGGCGAACCATAACCGCTGACGGACAATTACAAGTACCGCCCTCTCATGTTGTTCCACTGGTCTTTGACTCTCAAAATCCACCCCATCCTTCCTATAATACTCCCCCAGGACTTTATGGTGTCAAAAGCGATTTTTATGCACTCAATCTCTTAACTCATTCGTCGCACTTGATGAAACAATCATCATTGCCAACTTCTCTTAATAAAAGCCCTTTATCTTACGATACAAAAGAAAAAAATCTTATCGGTCCACTTTTAGGATTAGCCATCTTATTATTCGCCTTTGACAATTTTCTCATTTTATGGATGGGAGATATTTTTTCTTTCATGAAACGGCGTAATATGTTTCTCCTCCCTTTTATAAGTCTTATTGCCTTGTTTTCATATGATCCAACTCTTCATGCACAAACGAAAGAAAATCATCATGATAGTGTACAAGCTGCTGGTGCAACACATCTTGCCTATGTTATAACCAATAATCATGAAATTGATACAACGAGTAAACGTGGTCTAGAAGCGTTAAGTCAATTTATCGCAGAGCGCACAATGCTTACCCCAGGCTCTGTTACAGCACTTGATCTCGATAAAGATGAACTCTCTTTTTATCCTCTTATTTACTGGCCAATTGATGTTAAGAGTCCTATACCTACCCCAAAAAGTCTTGAAAAAATAAATAACTTTATGAAACATGGGGGAACAATTTTATTTGATACACGCGATCAGATAAAGAGTAATCTTAATCTTGAAGGAGATGCCACTCCAGAAACGCAACGATTACGAGATATCTTAAAAGAGTTAAATATTCCATCCATTGAGCCAGCATCAACGGATCATGTTGTTGCACGTTCTTTTTATATTATGCCAGATTTTCCTGGTCTCTACCGTGGTTCACCTTTATGGATTGAATCCTCATCAACAAACAAAAAAAATAAAAATTCTCTTGCTAGCGGTGATAATGTAAGTTCTCTTCTCATCACCGCCAATAACTTTGCCGGTGCTTGGGCACTCGATGAAAAAGGGACATGGAAATATCCCCTTGTTCCCAATGATCCAATGCAACGTCTATGGGCATTTCGTGCAGGTTTAAATATTGTCCTTTATGTTCTTACAGGAAACTATAAAGCGGACCAAGTTCATGTTCCAGCACTCTTGGAACGCTTTAAAAGAGAAAGAAGGCAATGATATCATTTTTCACTTTTCAGCCTTTTTTACCACTCATTTGGATTCTGTTCTTAAGTGGAATATCGATGCTTTTTGTCGTTGTTGGTCTTGTTACGCAACGTCAAGGTTCTTTATTTCGTCTGATGGCATTAAGCGCCCTCATCCTTGCTTTGCTCAATCCAATGATCATAAAAGAACAGCGCGAACCACTGAAAAGCACAGTAGGTATTGTCATTGACCGCAGCAAAAGCCAAACATTTGGAACACGTACAAACGACAGTGATGAAGCGCGCGCGCAATTAACGCAAGCATTGGCGCATTATCCACAATTTGAACCACGCTTTATTGAAGCTGGAAAACTTGCTGATAATCAGTATGCGCCCTCAACGAATTTGTTTGATGCTTTAACACAAGCAGTATCTGATGTGCCGCCCTCTCGTTATGCAGGAACCATTTTTATCACCGATGGACAAGTACATGACATCCCTGACCTATCAGACCTTCATCATAAAGCACCTCTCAATGCTCTGATTACAGGACACTCAGATGAATTTGATCGCCAAATCAAGTTTATTTCTCCTCCACGCTTTGCCCTTGTCAACAAACCACAAACGCTCTCCATTTTGGTAGAAGATAAAGGCCCCACCAAAAAAACAATACCACAGAAAGCAAATATTACACTAAGCGTCAATGGACAAGACATTGGCCATTATTCTGTAACTCCTGGCGTGATTTTTCAAACTGAAATTACCCTTCCTCATGCTGAAAAAAATATTATCCAAGTGATAACCGATCCACACAAAGGTGAACTAAGCTTTGAAAACAACCGCGCCATAACAATCATTGAAGGAATCAGAGAAAATTTACGCGTTCTTCTTATTTCAGGTGCTCCTTATAATGGAGAACGGACATGGCGAGACCTTTTGAAAGGTGACTCCAATATTGATCTTGTTCACTTTACTATTTTACGTCCTCCCACCAAAGCAGATAATACGCCCTTAAGCCAATTATCCTTGGTGGTCTTTCCGACAAGAAAACTCTTTGTTGAAGAGATTAATAACTTTGATCTCATCATCCTTGATGGCTACCAGCACTCTGCTGCTCTACCCTTAATCTATTATGATTATATCGCCCAATATGTACAAAAGGGGGGGGCATTGCTGATGGTAACAGGACCTGAATTTACAAAAAACAACTCACTTGCGAAAACACCTTTAATCAGCATTCTACCTGCATTGCCCAATGGAACTATTATTGAAAAGCCTTTTCGCCCCACATTAACCAAAGAAGGTGAGCGCCATCCTGTCACAAGGGGCCTTGCAACACTTAACCTTCCAGCTTCTCAATGGGGGCAATGGTTGCGACAAATTGCTATTCAAAACATAAATAACGGAATCGCTCTCATGAAAGGAGCCGATGAACAACCACTTTTACTTCTCGCGCATGTTGATAAAGGACGTGTAGGCATGTTGCTCTCCGATGAAAGTTGGCTTTGGGCACGAGGTTTCGAAGGCGGCGGTCCTTATGCAGCTCTTTATCGTCGTATTGCCCATTGGCTCATGAAAGAACCAGAGCTTGAGGAAGAAAAATTAAGTGCAACCAGCAACCATCATCATTTAACAATTCGCCGCCAAACTCTAAAAGATCATCCAGAACCCGCTGAAATAACCTTTCCCTCTGGAAAAAAAGAACATATCACTCTCACCAAAGAGCAAGAAGGTCTCTTCAGCGCAACTGGGACCACTGATGAAACAGGAATTTTTACCATTAAAAATGGCGATTTAACAATACTTTCTTCTGTAGGGATGCTCGATAATCTTGAATTGTTTGACTTAATTTCAACACAAGAAAAACTAGCCCCCATTATTAAACACACCGGTGGTTATATCGGACGGTTACATCCTGAGGGAAAAGAAAACATTCATCTTCCTCCATTCAAGCTGATTCAATCAAAAATAAACCCGTCTTCTTCTCCAGCACATTCAATTGTTCTGAAAGAAGCGACAGAAACCCGTTTAATTAATACCTTTTATTTTTCGATATTTTCTGGTTTCTTGGCGCTGCTTGCTTGCCTTTTACTGTTGAGCAGCATGTGGTATCGTGAAAGCCGTTGAAAAATCTGAAATTTCATATAATAGTCTTAAAATTCAGCTTATTTTTTTGTGTATTTTCTTGTCTTTTACAATTAGATAAAAACATTGATCTATAATGATAATTTATCATTATTGTCATATTGAGTTATTATTCTCTGTAGGATTTTTCTTTTTTGTAATACTTTCTATATTAAATTAATTAAAATCACTCGCTTGCACATCATTAAAAGAGATCTGTATGAATAAACACCTTTGAAGAAAAGAGTAAAGTACCTCTTATGAATCCTCTTAAAGCAAGGATTTTCACAAAATTTGGAGGGAATAGTATGATGGTTTTACTTTGCACCTTGTATAAATGTAAAATGGTGGCGCATAATAAGCCTTATAAACGAGGCTTTTCATAGCATTGAGAACTTTCGTGAAATGGGATCAAGCGCACTGGAAAATATTTCTTCAAAACAAATATATGAATGTACAACACAATGATACTTTATTTGGGATATTCCTCTTGAATCGTTCTGTTTTGCGTGAAAAAATCTCCCATTAAAAGCAATACATGGCAGCGCAAAACCGTAAAAACTCCTCATAAACACAATACGTTCTTTTGCATTTTATACTGAATAATTAGATTTTTTATGATAATGTGTGGTCGTATGAAAGCTGTTTAAAAGTCTTAAAACTTTATGACCATCATTTTAAAGTCTATCCCATCATAGAAAAAACATATCGGCTGCCAAGAATGATATGTTGTATTATGTTGTTCTTTTCATAAAAAATACAATACAGCGTTAATTCTTCAAAGAATTTTCTCATATTTTCAACAAGCTATTTTTCATTTTACAATCCTTCTTGCCTTTAAGTATCAACTTATCTTATGCTTATTCTCTAAATCATTTTTAATACTCTACGAGCTTTTATGTTTTATCTTGCCCATATATCGGATGTACATCTTTCCCCTCTCCCGCAACCTTCCCTTTTTGAACTTTCTGGGAAGCGTCTTACCGGTTATCTGAATTGGCAAAGAAAACGTAAGAGTCAAATGGTAACAAATGTCCTAGAAACTTTAATAGATGCCTTAAACAAAAAAAAACCTGATCATCTTGTGATCTCTGGTGATCTTGTTAATCTTGCTCTAGATAAGGAATTTGAACAAGCACATCGTTGGCTACTTAACTTAGGACAACCTCAAGATATTTCCTTGACATTTGGAAATCATGACGCCTATGTCCGCGGTGCTTTCCAAAAAGCATGTACTCTTTTTAAACCTTGGATCACAGGTGACGTCCCTCAAAAAAGCGCCTTTCTTTTTCCTTATATGCGCATTCGCAAAAATGTCGCCATCATAGCAACTTCTTCAGCCATCGCGACACCACCTTTTCAAGCTTCTGGTTATTTTGGTAAAATGCAAGCGCAAACTTTACCGCTCTTTTTAAAGGAAGCAGCACAGCGTAACCTTTTTCGTGTCGTCATGATTCACCATCCCCCCTTTCCCAAGGCAACATCTTGGCATAAAAAACTACGAGATATAAAACGTTTTCTAGACGTTATCAAATATCACGGTTGCGAACTTATTCTTCACGGACATACTCATTTACCCACATTGAATTACATTGAAGGACCAATTAAAAAAATTCCTATTGTTGGTGTTCCTTCCGCATCACAAGCTTTTGGTGATAAAAAACCACCCGCAGGCTTTAATTTATTTTCCATTGAACGCTTACAAAATCAATGGCACTGCCAATTGCAACGTTATAGCATTATCAACCCCCAAAACGAGATTGCATGTACTGAAACAATTAATCTTTAAACACCTTCATAGTTGCCAAAACAACCAAAAACGAAAATATTTTTATTTCATATCCCTTTGGAAATCATAATTTTTATTTCCCTTTTTCTCCTTAAAAGACAAAGTTTCACTTTCTCTGTCGATAAATCAATTTCTCTCAGAGAATTCCATCTGCTACCCCTCTTATATAACTGGCTTTACAAACTCATTGGTCTACTTCCTTCCCGTCCTAAAGGACGAAAATTTCTACCACACCTGATCTATAAATAATCCAGATTCTTGTCGCACGGATTCCACCTGCTAATTGTGCATGTAATTTACTTCACAAAGCTCTACACACAAATCATGCCTTGAATTTTATCATACACTCCTCCAAAAGCATCTAATGCGTAAAATCCTTATATCACTACAGTGATGGTATTTTATAGAATAATAGAGAAGTTCATTCAGCTTCTATACCTGAAAATCAATGACTAAAAAATCACAATAGTAACTAAAATATATAATTTCAATAACCCAACCTACTTGTAATTCACAAACAAACGATGCTGATTGATTTATCGTAAATAGATTTGAAATTATTCCCTCCTATTTCACTCGACATTTATTATTGTACATTTACAAGATTTATAAAAAATAATAGATTCTATTTCGATAACAGGCATAGGTAAGAATGTTTTTTATGCCTCGATAAATTTCTAATTTGCTATCTATTTTTCCTATAAATTACTTTATAATACTCTTTATAATTATTTTATTACTATAAATTATTATTTATAACATCACATAAAATATCTAGTAATAATAAAAATTATAATACGAATTTTCATTATTATTGAGTTATATTGAGGATGTAATTTTACGTACTTTAGAATTTTTTTTGCGATTTTTTTGTTATTAAATAAAATATTTTACGATAACGAAAAACAGAAAAGTCAATTGTATGAAAGGTATTTCAAATAAAACAAAACGCCATTAAGTTGCCAATTCATGGTTTGTTAAAAAACCATCCTTTCAAGCACCCAAATCCATTTCCCCACGGCACCTATGAATGATGTAATGATAAGTCCATTTAGTAGCACCATCTTTACATTTATGAAAAAACAAACTAGTATCAAACCTCACACTTCTCCCCCAATCTAGCGACAGCCTTTGGCACTTGAGATGGTTCATAAGAGGCATTTTTATTCTTTCTTTAATGTTTTTTATCTCACAGCTCTCCCTTCTTTGACGTACAAAAAACATGCTTTTGATTGGTTCAACATGGTATAGGTTTAAAATGAGCAAATCTTATGATACTTGAGGCTCCCACTTAACATGAAAAAAGTAAATTATATTTACAAATCAAATTATTGTTCGAATAAAATAGTAGCTCTTTTGAGTGAAGGATTTTTTCCAGAACATATCTAAACAATAAAAGCCTCATTCGAAAATGAGACTTTTGAATTTTTAATTCTGCAAAAAATTAAAATTTATAAGCTACACCCACGCGGAAATCGTTTGTTTTGTAGCCCATTTCAAATTTATCATGCACGAACTTCTTTTTACCAAAATCTGAATAACGGTATTCTGCACGCACAATAACATTATCAGTCATTGCAAAATCAACACCACCTCCGAGGGTATAACCAATCATGGTCTTTTTTTCATCATGCAACCAATCAGAAAAATTAACTGCTCTGTTGTTGCTGTCAGCAACTAACCCAAAAATATTCTGAAGCTGCGTATAAGCAATCCCTCCAGAAACATAAGGCATCACACGCTCAATCGCAAAACCAACTTTCACCCGCGTAGCACCAGCCCATTTTTGTTTTAAAGTATGGCGTACAGCTTCAATAGGTATTGTCGAATCCTCCTCATGAGAATCTCTTGTTAGATTTGTTTCTTCTGAAGAATCTTCTTCAGTTTGACTTTTTTTTGGTCGATTAATATCTTTTGTACTCTTTTTATCAGACCACATAATATCCGTATCAATACCTATAATAAAACCATTATCGATATCAATATTGGAACCTGCATAAACTCCCCCTATAAAACCAGAAAGTTTAGGTAAATCCTCCTTTCCAATTGGATTCCATATCCCCGTCTCATCTTTTAAATAACTTGCAGTTGTTTTACCTGAAAAGCTACCAATCTGTCCTCCAAGATAAAATCCTGTCCAAGAAAAAGCAGGAGCTGCAATAACAGGAACAGGCTGTTCAGGAGTAACGATATCCGCCGCCTGTACTACAGAAATTGAAATTAAAGAAAAGATAGATGTTGAGACTAAATACTTAGTAATCATAATTGCTCCTTTAAAAGCTAATGTGATACATAAATAATAGTAAATAGTTTCACAGTTTTTTTTTAAAATCTATAGCAAAAATGACACAGTTATAAAAAAATAAAAGTAGTTTTAATAAATAATATTATAAAAAAAATTAAATATGCTTTATATTTCCATTAATTATTACATATTAGCTTTTATATCTTCATATTAATCATGATTATCCACAATTATACAAATAATTATAATGTAAATTTTTTGAAAAAATGAGATATGTAATCAATAAAGATTTTTATCATATTGATTTTAATATTTTGGTATTATTAGTGTAATGAGACATAATCTCTATAAGTTTTTATATAAATATGTACGATAAAAACACTCTTGCATATATTCTTGTGTTGAATATCCCTTAATTCATAAATGTATCTGATATACCGCTGCTTAATAAATGACCCATATGCTTTTATCATATACAGGAGATAAGATTCATAAAGAATATCATTCACTAAACTCATCACTCATCGCTTTTTGTATAAAGAATGACACCTAGAATAGCACATTTAACAGAGAATTTTTTTCATCACACTTGAGAAACAAGTAGAGAACTTCACTCTAACCCTCTCAAGCGTTTAATGAAATAAAAGACAAAAATTAATATATAAAAATCGAATTAATAATTTTTATTATTCTTATAGAATTATTTTAATGTTTCAGGATTTTTGTAAAAACTGAACAGACCAATTGCCCAGTTTCTGCAATTAATTTTTCAACACGAAGCAAATCAGGTTCCCCAACACTATTTAACAAAAGGTCACTTAATCCAGGTGGCATATCATTGGGATCAAGAGAATCATTTAAGCAAAGCCGTATAATTTGACTCAAATTTGTATAAAGATGATAGGCATAATGTAAATCAGCAATACATGACTGATTAAGAAAACTGTTTGGTAAGTGATCTAAAATATCAGCTGTTGTTGCTCCAATTTGAAACTCAATGACATGCGTAATAAGAGAAAATTGAGCAATAAACTCCAAATCCATAATACCACCAGACATCGTTTTTAAATCCCATTGATTTTTTGGCGGCTTTTCTTTTGCAATCAAGGAACGCATTTCACATACTTCTTTTGCAACTTCCTTCTTATCACGAGAAATAGCAATAATTGCACACACTTCATTTTCTAGCTTTTGTAAAAAATCAGGATCTCCTGCAATGCCTCGAGCCCTTGTTAAAGCAAGATATTCCCATATCCATGCTTCTTGGCGATAATACTTTTTAAAAAATGGAAAAGAAACAGCAACAGGTCCTTTATTGCCTAACGGCCGTAACCTTAAATCAACGACATAAAGAACACCTTGGCTTGTAAGAGTGGATAAAGCAGAAATGAGGCGCTGTGCTAAACGCGTATAATATTGAGAGATATAAAGAGGCTTTTCTCCATCAGATATTTCTGCATCATCATCGTGTTCATAAAGCAAAACGAGGTCAACATCGGAATCTGCTGTTAATTCGCGACTTCCAAGCTTCCCCATACCCAATATGCCAACACGCCCCCCTTTAATACTACCATGAAGACGAGAAAATTCCTCTTGAACGGCAGCAAATGTTTTTGTAATCATAAGATCAGCAAGCGCAGTAAAAGCAAAACCCGCTCTTTCTCCTGTAATTGCACCATTCAAAATTCGAATACCAATTAAAAAACGTTGTTCATCTGCAAAAATTCTTAAATGGTCGAGAATTTCCTCATAAGAAAGAATATTTTCCAGAAAATATTCAAGCCGTTTTTCTAAATACGCTTTTGTTGGTAATTCTGAAAGAATATTCGGATCTAACATTCCATCAAAAACATGGGATCTGCGTGTAATAATTTCTGCAAGACGTGGAGCAGCACCCATAATAAGGACAAGCATATCCAAAAGAGAGGGATTAGACTGTAAAAGACTAAAAAGCTGAATTCCTGAAGGTAAGCCCTGTAAAAAACTATCAAAACGCAACATCGCCTCATCAGCTCGTTTTGTCCCACCAAAAGCTTTCAAAAGAGCTGGTGTTAATTCCGTTAATCTCTCGCGTGCTTCGGCTGATTGCGTTGCTTTATAACGACCACAATGGAGAGTACGCATAATACGACAAATATCACTTGCTCTTTCAAAGCCTAAACGGCTTAACGTTATTAATGTCTCCGGATCATCTTCTTCACCTGTAAAAACTAAATTACCAATTTCTAAACCAAGTTCTTGCTCATTCTCAAACAGTGCTGCATAATGTTTTTCAACAACCTGCAGTGTTTTTAATAAATCACGGATAAAACTGCTACTGTCCTGATAACCCATTAAATAGGCAACACTCGTGAATTGAGCAATATCATTTGGAAGAAGGTGTGTTTGTTCATCGCAAAGCATCTGAATACGATGTTCCACATTTCGAAGAAAAGCATAACTTTTTATAAGGCTATTTCTTGTTTTCTCACTGATCCAACCAAGCGTGTGAAGTTCTGCTAACATTGCCACTGTCTGACGTCCACGTAATTGAGGAAAACGCCCACCGGCAATGAGCTGTTGTGTCTGAACAAAAAACTCAATCTCACGAATACCGCCACGACCTAACTTTATATTATGCCCATAAGCTGCAATTTGACCGTAATTTTTATGCGCATGAATTTGACGTTTGATCGAATGAATATCAGCAATAGCAGCGTAATCTAAATATTTCCGCCACACATAGGGAAAAAGCTCTTTAAGAAAGTTAAAACCTGCCCTCTTATCGCCAGCAACTGGACGTGCTTTAATCATGGCTGCTCGTTCCCAATTTTGCCCACGCCCTTCGTAATACCGCAAGGCAGTCCTTACTGGTAAGGCCAAAGGAGTTGATCCTGGATCTGGACGAAGCCGAAAATCAAGACGAAAAACATATCCTTCCGCAGTGCGTTCTTGAATGATACGGATTAATCGGCGTACCATTTTAGAAAATACGTCAACACTTTCAGAAAGATTACCAATATGAGGTGATGTTTCATCAATGAAAACAATAAGATCAATATCAGAAGAATAATTAAGTTCCCCTGCTCCTAATTTTCCCATCCCTAAAATAATTAAACCACAGTCTTTTTCTGGATTCTCACGGCTTAATAAATTGATCTTACCATGATCATGCGCTTCTCTTAATAGAAAACGCAGCGCTACACTTAATGCAGCTTCACCCAAACGTGTCAACCAAGCACATGAAACTTCGTAAGTAAAAACACCACTCAAATCAGCTAAAGCAATGAGAACATGCGCTTCTCGTTTTTTGCGCCTTAAAGCAGCCATCAATGAAGTTTCATTTATAGTTTCATCCTTATCAATAGCCGTAATATCATCTATAATTTCGCTCAGCCTTGTTTCTATATCAACATTCAATAAAGCACTAAGATATGATGGATTGGCAATTAAAACCTCACGCAAAAAAGGAGATAAGGTCATAACTGAACTGATAAAATCAATCTGCGTTCCACTCTCTGAAATAAGGGAAACAAGCGATTCTAAACCTTCTTTCCTTGCTTGTTCTTCCATGTCTTTTAACCATTGGGAACCACTTTTATCGAGAGGGCGTAAAGGGAGAAGCTGTGTTTTTAAAAAAGCTTGTTTCGTCTGCGCTCCCTTGAAAAGCATTTTGCCTTCCTTTCTATTGCTTTATACTTTTAAAATAGTTGTTACGTATGAAAAGAGAAAAGTGAAGAAAAATATTTTTAAGGAAATAACAAAACAGCCCTAAGCCCTGGATTTGCATTTTCAAGTAACAATTCACCCCCGTGAAGCTTCATAACTGCTTTTGCTATGCTTAAACCAATCCCAAACCCAGGTTGTGTGCGGCTTTCTTCAAGACGAACAAATCGTTCTGTCACTTTTTCAAGTTTATCCTCTGCTATTCCTGGTCCATTATCGCTCACAACAACTAATAAATGTTCATCACGATATTCCATTGATAAGCAAACCTCCGCTTTCCTTTCACCTTTAGACGCATATTTAATAGCATTATCTATAAGGTTAAAAATTGATTGTGCAACAAGCTCACGATTCAACTTAAGCTCTTTATCAAATATATTCCCCAACCGAAGTAAAACACCTGACTCTTCAGCAAAAGGTTCGTAAATCTCAACAGCATCTTCAAGGATCAGTTTCATGTTCATCATTTCAAGATGCTCAATTGCACTGCTGGCCTCAATACGTGAAATCATTAAAATCGCATTGAACGTACAAATAAGTTGATCTGATTCTGCAATAACCCTATCAAGGACCTGACGATATTCAAGCTTTGTCTTATTTCCTGAAAGCGCCTCTTCAGCGCGATTTCTAAGACGCGTTAACGGCGTTTTCAGATCATGAGCAATATTATCTGATACTTGACGTAAACCAATATTTAACTCTTCAATGCGGTCTAACATAACATTAAGATTAGTTGACAATCGATCAAACTCATCCCCTACTCCAGAAACAGGTAAACGCCCACTAAAATCACCATCCATCAGGCGTTGTGATGCAGCCGTTACATGATCAATCCTTTGTAAAGCTCTCCTTCCAACAAAAAACCATATAAGTAAAGCGCCTCCAACCATTGCAGCAAGTGCAATGATCACAGCTTTACGAATAACCACTGCAAAACGTTCTGGCTCATCCAAATCGCGTCCTATAAGAATCTTCATAGCATTAGGTAAATCAACAATAACCGCCAAAGCGCGATGTTCACTTGTTTTGCCATGTTCTCCAAAACGGGAATACAAAAAAGAGGTAGAAATAAAACCACTCTGATTCAAAAGACCTAATTCAATACGTGCTACATTTCCTGCTAAAATACGCCCCATAGAATCCGTGACAAGATAAAGAAATGCTCCTGGTTGTCTTGAACGATAATCAATAGTGCGCATTAATAAGGATAATCCCCCATAATTATAAGCATTTTCAATATACTTTAATTCTTCATGTAAAGCCTGTTCAGTTTGCTCTGTTAACAATGAAGCAGAAAATGCCGTCATATAAATAGAAAGCCCTGTTGCCACCAATCCAAACAATAAAATATAAAGTGCTGAAAGCCTTAGCGCCGTCGTGCGCATTATATTAATCAAACGATTCATGCTTTGTTATCTGGTGCTTTCAGCATATATCCAGCTCCACGCACAGTATGGAGAAGGGGAACATCAAAATCTTTTTCAATTTTGGCTCTCAAACGGGAGATATGGACATCAATGACATTCGTTTGTGGATCAAAGTGGTAATCCCAAACATTTTCCAAAAGCATAGTGCGTGTAACAACCTGCCCCGCATAGCGCATCAAATATTCGAGTAAACGAAACTCTCGTGGTTGCAATAGGATGTTTCGATCACCCCGCTTTACCGTATGTGCTAACCGATCAAGTTCAAGATTACCTACACAATACACAGTTTCTGCTTCTTTAGGATTTTTCCGCCGTTGTAAAACTTCAACACGCGCAAGAAGTTCAGAAAAAGCATAAGGCTTTGTCAAATAATCATCTCCCCCTGCACGCAATCCCGTTACACGATCATTAACTTGCCCTAAAGCCGACAGGATAAGAACCGGTGTTTCATTGCCTTTAGCGCGCAATTCAGCAATAATAGAAAGACCATCACGATGCAAAAGCATTCGGTCAACAACCATAACGTCATAATTTTCCGTGGTCGCTAAAGCGTACCCCGTATCCCCATCATAAGCAACATCAACAGAATGCCCTACTTCTAAAAAAGCCTTTTCGAGATAATGCCCCGTCTCATGATCATCTTCAATAACGAGTATCTTCATAAAACGTATCTCCATTATTTTATTATGTTGTAGGACAAACATTTAATAAACATTTGTCCTACAACTAAAGCCTTATTTTTTCAAAATTGGAAGAGCAACAAAACGATTTTGATCATTTGTTCGCACTTGTAAGAGTATAGCCTTTCGTCCTAACTGCTGAGCATTTTTGATTGTGCTAACAATATCAGAGACTTTTTTAACCGGTTTATTATTTACTGTCACAATGGTATCACCAGGGCGTATCCCTTTATCTGCAGCATCTGAATCGGTATCGACATCCGTTACGACAACCCCTATACCATCATCAGAAGGTATAACAATCAGACCATAATCTTCTAATGTTTCATCTAAATCACCCCGTTCATTTGAATGTTTTGAAGCCTCCTTCTTACTTTCATCTTCAGACATTGAAGCGAGTTTAACCTTGATACTTTCCTCCTTACCTGATCTCCAAATCCCTATGGTTACCGTTTCTCCTGGTTTAATATTTGCAATACGTTTCGCCAAATCACGTGCATCAGCAACCTTTTCATTATTCACTGAAATAATTACATCACCCGCTTTAATACCAGCCTTTTCTGCCGGTCCTTTTAACGGATCAGTGACCAAAGCACCTTTGGCTTCTTTCAAACCTATTGAATCGGAAATCTCCTTTGTTACCGGCTGAATCTGAACACCTAACCAACCACGTTGAACTGAACCTTTTTCAATAAGTTGTTGTACAACCTGTTTTACAGTCGCTGCCGGAATAGCAAAAGCAATCCCAACATTTCCTCCAGAAGGAGTAAAAATTGCTGTATTAACCCCAACAACCTTTCCATTAAGATCAAACGTTGGACCACCAGAGTTTCCTCTATTAACAGCAGCATCAATCTGAATAAAATCATCATACACACCAGTGCCAATATCACGTCCACGTGCAGAAACAATACCTGCTGTCACAGTTCCACCAAGGCCAAATGGATTCCCAATGGCAACAACCCAATCCCCAACACGAAGCTTTGAATCATCACCAAAATCAACATAGGAAAATTTTCTTTTATCACTTACTTTTAATACGGCAAGGTCGGTTTTGGGATCTTTCCCAATAAGCTTTGCGTTCAATTCTGTACCATCATCAAGAACAACAGTATAACTTGTTCCGTCAGAAATCACATGATCATTGGTTACAATGTAACCATCAGACGAAATAAAAAAACCCGATCCAAAAGCAATAGGACGGAGTCTCCGTGATTGGTGAGGAAATTTATTTTTAGGTTTATCAAAATCATAAAACTCTTTAAAAAATCTTTTCAAAGGATGCTGGTCTGGTAATTGATCAAACCCTGGACCACTAAAAAAGTTGCTAAAGAACCTATCTTCTTTCTTTTTATTGCTCTTTACTTGTACTGCTACAACTGCTGGTTTCACTTGAGCAACAATATCGGCAAATCCCTGTTGTTGCATTAACGAAGTAAATACAGAACTTGCATGAGCCTTTGTCATCAACAAGCTTGATGTACATCCACTAAAAAACAGTGCACTTTCCAATATCGCAGAAAAACTCACTGCGACAAACGTTTTAAAGAAAGCCTTTTTAACCATTTACTCTATGCTCCTATTCAATCATACCTTTATTCCAATTGCGATCACTTATAAAATACTAGACCTTACCGTTTTCTGTCTAAATTATTAAAGTTTTGTAAGGTTTCAGTATACCCTAATATAATTATAATAAGATTGTATGCTCATTGCAGATGAGCCGATTTTTTCTTTTATGTAATATCTTTTTTAATGCAATGGCATTTTTGACTGTTCTTTTTCATTCAGATAACTCATTATTTTCTCATGATTATTCCGTTTTAAGTGAAAAAATATGATATTTGCGCCAATGATGATAATAATCAAAGGCGAAAACCATAAAAACCAAGTTATTTTATTCAATGGTGGTTTCAAGAGAATAAATTCACCATATCGTTCAACAAGAAAGTCAGTGACTTGCTGATTACTATAGCCCATTTTTAGCCTTTCCCGAATTAAAAGCCGTAAATCACGTGCTAGAGCAGCATCTGAATCATCAATTGATTGATTTTGACAAACCGGACAACGTAAATGTGATGAAATATGGCGTGCTCTCGCTTCAAGAACCTTATCCTTTAAAATCTCATCCGGCTCTACTGCTATTGCTAATCGAAAAGGAAATGTTGCAATTAAAAAAAATAAAATCCAAAGATTTTTTTTCATCTCAATGTTTTTTCCAAAAATTTAAAGCAAGCAGTACCCTATTGTACATGCCAATGCGAAACCAATATCCCAGAAGAGAAAGACATCCGCCTATAGCCATCATGAATGCCCCTAACCAAATACATATTACATAAGGCTTCCACCATATGTGTACAACAAGACCCCGATTATCGGTATGTCCTGGTACAATATATAGCTGCGATAAGCCATAATTTTGAAGACCAACTTCTGTTGTTGATGTATTTTGGCTTGAATAAAATCGCTTTGAGGCTGTTACATGACCCACAATGTTTTTATTTTCATATATTTTAAAATAAAACTCCATTGCCGAATAATTCGAACCAACACCATCATACACTGCATCAAAATGAAGCGTTTTATCCGCTATCGTCACCCTATCCCCTACGTTCATGATTAAAATACGTTCTTGCCCAAAACTTGCCACACAAACAATACCAAATAATGTAACACCTAATCCCATATGTGCTATTGCTGCACCAAAAGTAGACCATGGCAATCCAAGAAATCTCTTAACGCGTACTGAAAAAGCTCTCTTGCCATATCCACTCTTTCCCCATAGATCCGCTAAACTGCCTAAAAAAACAAATGCTGAAAGCCCAATCCCTAAAACTGCAAAAATATCACGCAAAGATGTCGCATAAAATATTATAAAACAGACGATACCAACCAATACAAAAACAAACCATAACCGTTCAAAAACTGCAAGAAAATCACCGCGTTTCCATGCCATCATTGTCCCAAACGGAACAAACAACAACAACAAAACCATTAGCGGTCCACAGGTAAGGTTAAAAAAAGCAGCCCCTACAGAAATTTTTTGTCCTGTTAATATCTCAATAAAATAAGGATAAAGCGTACCAATCAATACTGTTGCTGTTATTGTTGTAAGTAACAAGTTATTTAAAACAATAAACCCTTCACGTGAAATTGGTTGAAAAAAAATTCCTGTTTTTAAAATAGGAGTGCGCAAAGCAAAAAGAAGAAAAGCCGCTCCCGTAAAAAAAAATAAAAGCGCAAGAATTGCTTGCCCCCGTGCTGGATCAACAGCAAAACTATGAACAGAAACTAAAAGCCCCGAACGCACAAGAAAAGTTCCCATCAGAGAAAGGGAAAAAGTAAGCAGCGCTAAAAACAAAGTCCAACTTTTCAATATTTCTCGTTTTTCGAGAACAAGAGCAGAATGTAAAAGAGCCGTTCCTGAAAGCCAAGGCATAAACGAAACATTTTCAACAGGATCCCAAAACCAATAGCCCCCCCATCCTAGCTCATAATAAGCCCAATAGGAGCCAACCATAATACCCAATGTCAAAAAACACCAAGAAAGTAAAAGCCATGGACGAATCCCACGCGCCCAAATTCTATCAACATGTCCCATAATCAATGCCGCAACGGCAAAAGAAAAACAAAGTGAAAAACCGACATAACCTAAATAAAGTAGCGGTGGATGAATTGCTAATGCGATATCTTGTAAAAGAGGATTGAGACCATTTCCCTGTAATGCTGGTGGATTCACACGTAAAAATGGGTTGGATACAAAAAGAATAAATAAAAGAAAAGCACTTGTAATCCAACTTTGGCAAATTAAAACAAGCGTCTTAAAATCTTCTGGAAAATGTTGGCTAAAAAAGGCCATCAATGCACTAAAAAAAGCAAGACTTAAAACCCATAACAACATAGAGCCTTCGTGGTTGCTCCAAACACCTGTAATTTTATAGAGCATCGGTTTTTCTGAATGAGAATTTTCAACAACGTTCAAAACAGAAAAATCAGATACGACATAAGCATAAATTATCACTAAAAAAGATAAAAGCAGTAATGTAAAAGTGATATATGCTAGAGGAACAGCTGTTTGCATTAACAAACGCTCTCTCCACCAAACACCTAAAGCAGGTAAGAACGCCCCTAATAAGCTTACTGAAAATGCTGCAGCTAAAAAAATATGACCCAGTTCGACAAGCACAATCGAATTATTTCTCCATACCGTAATGTTTTTTCAAACGATCAGCTGTTTCTTTAGGCATATAAGTTTCATCATGTTTTGCTAAAATACGTGTCCCTATAAAAAAACCCTGTTTATCGAAATGCCCTTCTACAATCACCCCCTGACCTTCCCGAAAAAGATCCGGTAAGGCACCGTTGAAAACCACTTTTTCATGTTTTTTATTATCCGTTACAAAAAAAATAATGCCTCTCTCTCCAACATATTGAACAGTTTCCTTTTCAACAAAACCACCCAAACGCAAAGGGCGCCCTGTTAAAATATCTTCTCTTGTAATTTCAGAGGGCATTCTAAAAAAACTGACCGCATGACGCATTGCATATACTATAAGACTTGCTGCAATTGTCATAACCAAACAACATAATAATATGATCAGCAAGCGCCTTTTTTTTCGCTGCTCTAAAATAACCTTCAACGAAGAAGAATTCTTTAAAGATTGACTTTTCATAGACACTCTACGAAAAAAATTTAAATACGTTATAATTAAGTATCAATATTTTATTTTTTTTAAGAGCTTTGCACATCTTCTACATAGGTGCAACTTTTTATCCAATACCTCACCTTTGCTAACAAACTTATCAATATCTTTCTTCCTTTTTTAGTTTTACAACCAATTTTTATTTAACCTATAACCACTTATATCGCGCTCTTTACATTCTTCATTTCTATTCCTTAATCTTCTTCACAAACACCTACTTCTAAGAGATTACTTCTCTTGTCTTTCTAAACAGCACTTCCCTTTATATTTCATCATCTCAATTGGCGATGATTGCTTTTCTTTGTATGCTCACTCGATAAATCACGTAACTGAATCATCATTTTTTTCACACGTGATTGTCCTGAAAAATTTTCAGGCATTGTATCAAGAAAGCTTTGTAAAAATTGCACTGCCTGCGCAGTTTTTCCTGCTTGATGCAATGCATCGGCCAACAATAAACGTGGATAAAAATCTGTTGGCGCTAAATCTGCTGCTTTTTGAAAAGCATTTTGTGCTTCTTGTGTTATCACTCCCCCTTCATAACCAACCAATGCTAAACCATATCCTACAAGCCTTGGAGCTGTTTCTCCATTCAAACGAAGTGCGTCTAAATAAGTATTCACAGCCTCTTGAAAAAGGCTTTCTTCGAGATACCCTACCGCTAACGCATCTGCTAGCTTGCCATCATGAGGTGCACGGAAAAAAAGCACTTGTAAACGAATAAGCTTTTCTTGCTTACTAAGAGTTTTAGGATCCTTATCCATTAATTCGCTAAAAAAATAACTTTTCACTTCTGGACTGCCTGTCAGACCATAAATATTCCATGTCATAAGAAGAACAAATAAAATACTTAAAGCCTTAAGAATATTTCTTTTTTTATAATGCATATAAAGCTTGTTAAACTCAATCGTATGCTTATGACTTCTATAGCCATCCACGGTTTGAACTTTCCATTCTTTCTTTATATCATCGTCAAAACGTAGTGAAAGAAAAAGAATACTTGCCAGAAAAGTCAGAAAAAATGCTGCAAAAATTAATAAGAGCATATCATTTTTTTCCAATACGCACAGAGAATGACTCGCTTACATTTTACCATCTTCATGAGAAGAGTGATGTGAATTGATAAAAATTCATTTTTTCATGGAAAATATTATAAAATCTATTGTCCATTTTTCTTATATATATATCAATTAAACAAAGGAACTAAAAACAATGTTTCCCTACTCTTTATGTATTATCTGAAAATACTGCTTTACAAACTTTATAGACATTTCTTGCTTAAGGCGAAAATATGTTATTCTCCCATCTTAGGTAATAAAACTTTTGCATACAACCCACCCAAATCAGAACGTGATAAAAAGAGCTTGCCACCATATTCACTGACCATATCTGAAACAATTGCTAGCCCTAAACCTGCCCCTAGTTTACTTTCATTAAACCGCCGCCCTCTTTTTAATGCTTCCTCCATTTTGTCTTCTGTTAAACCAGGGCCATCATCTTCTACAAAGATACTAAAATATTCTGTTTCTTCAACATTTTCTTCTAAACAACAAGAGATCAAAACCTTTGCTCGAGACCACTGAGTAGCATTTTCAATCAAATTCCCTATAATTTCTTCTAAATCTTCCTTCTCTCCAGAAAAAACAATATCATCAACATCCATAATAAATTGAATTTGTTTTTCAGGATTAAGCTTTTTCATAACCCGCACTAAACGTTCAAGCACACTGCGAACAGACGTATGATAGACAATACTATCGCATTGTGCTGCAATCCGCGCACGCTGAAGATAATGATTGATTTGAGCTTGCATTATTTGCGTTTGCTCTCTCAACAAACAAGCCTTTTCTCCGCGCATCTTATCTGTCTCATTCATAATCACGGATAGAGGCGTTTTCAATGAATGCGCAAGATTACCAACCTGTGTGCGAAATCGCTCAATAATACGCTGATTATTATTAATGAGAGCATTCATCTCTTGTACAAGCGGCATTACTTCGCTTACTAAATCCGTATTCACATAGTGAACTTTTCCTTCGCGAATATCATTCAATGCGCGTCGAATAAGCTTCAACGGTTGAAAACTAAAGAAAATAATAGCAATATTAATAAGGACACTCCCGATACCAAAACTCCAAAGAAAAATTTGCAAAGTTCGCTTAAATTCCTTTACCTGGGCATGAGCTTCATCGATATTCCCAACAAGCCGAAAACGTGCAATATGATTTTCATTATCAAGAACAACATCACTCTCAATCACTTGTAGCTTTTGACCATTGTTCCCCTTTATCCGATAAGAGCGAAAGAACTTATTGTCAAAAGGTATATCAACATCACTTGGTGTAAATATCTCGCCTGTTCCCAATGAGGGGGATGTCAATCTTCCTTTTAAATTATGGGATATCGCAACAACTTCCCAATACCATCCTGTTGTTGGATCAGAATAACGAATATCATCAATCCCAGCCCCTCCTCTCAAAGTACCTTCCGATGACACCGTCACTGTTGCAATAAGACTGTAGAGTTGAGCAGAAAGAATACGCTCTAGGCTTTGTTCAGTTGAACGTTTATAAAATAAAATACTTACTGCAGAAATCGATAAAAGAGAAATAACAACCCATAATGTTGATAAGACCATAACACGTAAACTGAGAGATCGAGTAATTACAAAAAAGAACCTCCTACACCAATTATTCTCTTCGAAAGTATTCATTAATCACCTAGCGTTCTCACGCGATACCCCATTCCTCGAATAGTTTCAATCAAATCCACTCCAAGCTTTTTCCGTAACCGACCTACAAAGACTTCCACCGTATTCGAGTCCTTATCAAAATCCTGATCATAAAGATGTTCAGTAAGCTCTGTTCTTGAAATGACCCTGTCACAATGATGCATGAGATACGAAAGCAGTCTGAATTCATAAGATGTTAGTTTAATCAACTGACCATCCACAAAAACACGAGACGTCTTCGTATCCAACAAAACATTTCCGCAACATAATGCACTTGTCGCATGTCCCGTAGCGCGACGAATTAATGCTCGTAAACGCGCCATCACTTCCTCCAAATGAAATGGCTTCACAACATAATCGTCAGCCCCAGCATCAATACCGTGCACCTTATCAGACCAACGGTCTCGCGCCGTTAGCATTAAAACAGGCATGGTGTGCCCTTCTTGACGCCATTTTTCAACAACACGAATACCATCAATATACGGTAAACCTATATCAAGTATCACCGCGTCGTAAGACTCTGTGCTCCCTAAAAAATAAGCCTCTTCACCATCGAAAGCACTATCGGAAACATATCCTGCACGTCTTACAGCTTCTGCTAATTGATGATGAAGATTCCGATCATCTTCAACGATTAAGATACGCATCACAACACCATCTGCCAAAGACTAATCAGCAGGAACAAAAAACTCAACACGACGTAACTTTTCCCCATTACGGGCTGGTACAACAATCACAATTGCACACATGCCCTTTCCATCCTGAACAACTGGGTTTGAACGGACGAGAACCCCGCTCTCTTGCGCAGCAACCTTCTTACCTACTTCAGCACACCCAGAAGCTAGAACAGAATCTGCTCCTAAAAAAGCTGCTATTATTACGAACAAGAATTTTTTTTTCATCATAAATATTTCAATAACCCACCTCTTCTCTTCCTTGATAAAGGATAAAAGAAATAATGGTTTTTTTGGGTCGATTTAAAAATCACAAATGGAAATAATTTATCCTCTATCTTACAGAAGAATGCATTAACATTACTTTAAATTTTAAAAAACTCAAAATAAAATATTTTTAATAATGAGAATAAAGTTTATTAGATAAAATAATAAAATCTTAATACACTACCTTACGAAAAATGAATAATTCTAAAATCAACTCTTTCTCTGTTAGCACTATAGCAAAAAAATACTTCTACTCCATATAATTATTGTAGATTTGTTTGGTTGTATTTCTTTGCCATAGGCTCTCTTTAAATGTTTGATTTTTTTAAAAAAAAGAAAAGGCAACACCGTAAGCCATTTCACAGTCCTGCTCTCATTGAATTAGACGCACGAT
Organism: Bartonella sp. MF74HXZ; assembly: GCF_042194445.1. Lineage (NCBI taxonomy): Bacteria > Pseudomonadati > Pseudomonadota > Alphaproteobacteria > Hyphomicrobiales > Bartonellaceae > Bartonella > Bartonella sp. MF74HXZ. Next base: position 212,137 of record NZ_JBHIMW010000001.1, read on the forward strand.
TAGATACAGCGCTTTATCACATTCGTTCTGCTAACAGTTTTTTCTGGAAAAAGGCAAAAATCATCTCACAAAATTTTCATCTTCAAGGATGGAAACGTTTTATCGTTGAAGTTCTCGATGAAATACTGACATTAGGGTTGATGGGATTTACTCTTTTCACTATTTTGGGCATTTCTGTTTTTGAACTGACCAAAACAGATTGGTCTTCTCCTAAAAACTTTTCCATTCTTTTTCTAGATCGCTATGGAAATTCCATTGGACACCGTGGTGCACTGCCGGCGATCTCTGTCCCCGTTGAAGAAATGCCTGACACTGTCATTAAAGCGGTTCTTGCTACAGAAGACCGTCGTTTTTTCGATCATTGGGGTATTGATTTTCAAGGACTTACACGGGCAATTTCACAAAATATGCAAGCTAAAGGTGTAGTGCAAGGTGGTTCAACTCTCACACAACAATTGGCTAAAAATTTATTCTTAACAAACGAGAGAACCATAACACGTAAAATCAAAGAAGCTTATCTTGCTCTTTGGCTAGAAGCAAATTTTAGCAAAAAACAGATTTTGCAACTTTATCTTGACCGCGCCTATATGGGAGGAAACAATTTTGGTATTGCAGCAGCTGCAAAATTTTATTTTGGAAAAAACATACGTCATGTATCTTTAAGTGAATCTGCTATGTTAGCAGGACTCTTTAAAGCTCCAACAAAATATGCTCCTCATAGTCATCTCTTTGCTGCTCAAACACGTGCCAATGTAGTCCTTTCTAATCTTGTTAATAGTGGCTTTATGACGAAGAGCCAGATTATCAATGCGCATCGCCACCCTGCTAGGGCACTTCCCCAAATAGAAAATAATCAGGCTGATTATTTTCTTGATTGGGCATTCGAGGAAGTCAAAAAAATGCGTAATCAACTTCCAAGCCATAGTTTAATTATTCAAACGACCCTTGATCCGAATATTCAAAAAGCAGCAGAAGAATCAATTGCATATCATTTACATCAATATGGTCAACAATATCGCGTAACACAAGCTGCCACTGTTATACTCGATAATAACGGTGCCGTATGCGCAATTGTTGGAGGACTAGATTATAAAAGGAGCCAATTTAACAGAGCGACACAAGGCGGACGGCAAACTGGTTCTTCATTCAAACCTTATGTTTACGCAACCGCACTGGAACACGGACTGTCTCCCTCAACAATCGTTTTAGATGCTCCCATCAATTGGGGGGGGTGGACACCAAAAAATAATTCTGGTCGTTATTTGGGGAAAATTGATTTAGCAACAGCTTTAGCTTTTTCCATTAATACAGTCCCTGTGTATCTCACCTATCAATATCTTCACCGCGATACCCAACCCATTATAGATCTCATCAAGAATATGGGGATTAACGCGCATATTTTATCACACAAAACGATGGTTCTTGGCACTTCCAACATGACCCCCATGGATCAAGCAACTGGCTTTAATGTCTTTGCGAATGGCGGGATAGCTGGTAATCGTCATGGGTTCACGCAAATCAGAACAATCGATGGACATGTGGTATGGGATTTCGAGCATAACGGAAATAAGTTACACCGAGTTCTCAGCAGACAATCAGCTGCCTATATGAACCAAATGATGGTGGGTGTCACAACACGAGGGTCTGGTAAGCGTGCTGCTCTGCCTATGACTCTTGTCGCTGGGAAAACTGGAACATCACAATCCTATCGTGATGCTTGGTTTGTTGGCTTTACAGGCAATTATACTGGAGCGGTATGGATGGGAAATGATAACTTTTCACCGATGAATCGTGCTTTTGGGGGTGGAGTTCCTGCCATGATATGGCATCGCATCATGCTTGCTGCACACCAAAATATTATGCTCAAACAACTCTATGGTGTTAAAGATTCTCTTCTTCCTTATCATCCCCCAATACTTTCCTCCCATGTAGATTCTGAATTTTTTCCCCCAACACCCTCTACGCTTTCTTCTGAAACATTGAATATTGTGCGATTGATTAACAAAGATCTGAAAAAACCATCTGCAATTTCTTTGAAGATGAAAACAACTGGAGATTCAACATTTTGAATTCAAAATATTCTATGATGTTTTTTAATATCACCATTTTCTTTTTTATCTTCGCTTTTTCTATTTTATGTGGAAAATTGAGTGTCGATTATGTACTCAATTCCTTTCATCATTTTGGACTCTTTAGAATTGGAAAATGGAGTGCTTATCCACAAATGGGAACCGCCAATATGGATCCTTATACCCGCGCCCGCACCGCTAAACAAGGCATTGTTTCACTCGGACGTACTGAAGGTATTCAATTCCAGATTTGGCAAGATAACCAAGGGCGTCCACTCCACCCTCGCTGTCATTATTTGCTCAAAGGCACCATCCCTGAAACCCGTTTTTTTACCCTTTATACAGCTGACAAATCGCTAAAGCCCTATATTTCATCCAAAGAAATACCTTTTGAACTCCACACGAACGCTATTACTTATGAGCATGATGGCTCATTGCACATCAATATTTCACCTACACCGCAAGCCGGCAATTGGCTTGCAACAGTTAGTCAAAAAGAATTCGGGCTTATTCTTACCTTATACGATACCTCAATCATCTCTGCAACGGCATTACAAAAGCTTACAATGCCATCAATAGAACAAATTCCATCAGGAAAAATAAATTGTGACTAGATTCATTTATATCGCACTTCTTGCAATCATTGGCGCTATTATCGTTCATATTTGCGTTCTCTTTCTGATCCCCTATTGGGCACAAAATAATATATGGACAGCACTTAAAAAATCCGGCGCCCCTTATCAATTTGTTGCTTTTACTCCCGATAATCCTATTCAACAATCTGCTGATCCACTCTTTCTTCTTAAAGTCTGCAGATTTAATCTTGAAAATGGGCCTGTTCATTTAAAAGCTTTGAAAACACGACAATTTTGGTCATTAGCAGCCTACACACACAACGGAATTATTTTCTATAGCCTTAATGACCGAACAGCCCCTGATAATACACTCGATCTTATTATTGGAAAACCAATACAAATAATAGAACTCCAAAAATCAAAACCTAAAAAAAATGCTAATTCAGTTTTGGTTGCTAAAAATTTGAATGAAGGTTTTGTCATTTTACGTATTTTTGCCCCTTCTTCACTTGCAAAAAAGGAAAGTGAATCTTTCCTTTCATCTGCAACCTGCCACATATTTTATGAATAAAAACGGTCTAACCTCTCATTTGTACAACACCTTACTTTCTATACAAAATAAATGAAGCCTATTAAAATGATTGTCTTTTTCCTCTATTAATCGAATATTCGAATTCAGGTTTGTCTGATTGTAGATCCCTAAATTTTTTATTGAAGTAGTATGAAATCTCTATTGCACATCATCATATCCTATTTGATACGCATTATCTGACAGAAAATACTCTCCGCAATCAGAAGAGAAAAATCAAAATTCTAAATAAATATGCTACTAACAACCGTAAAACTTGTTATTTGAGTTTATTTCTTTTTATTTACAAACGTTTCCATAAAGTTCGCATCAATGACATGATAAACTATAGAAGAAATACTGATTACCTTCAATAAAGTGCGAATATAATCGCTGGAAACTTATAAGACATTACGCATCCTTGACCTCAAAAATAAGTGCTTTATTTTTCTCTTGTAAGCAGAAGCTTTTTGCAAGATATGCACTCTGAAAAAACTTGGCTTATAGTTTACAATTGAGGGGAAAAAACTTCATGAAGAAGAGATATGTTCGGTTCGTTGCAAGAGCAGCAGTATGGTCCCCTCGATTTGGTGGATTGGCGTTCTTTATTTTATTATTTTCAGTCATTTTACAACGTTTTTCCGTCATTAACGTAACCGACTTCATAATTTTGATAGGTATCTCTACTGGCTGTGTGATTATTTCTCTTTTTCTTGCTGTAAAAGCACTTTACAGCTTATGGGTCTATGGAGCCCTAGGGGGAATGAAAGCTTTAAAAGGAATCATTTATTCATTAATAACTGCTACACCATTGATGTTATTTTTTGGACTTTGGTTTACCTTACCGGCTCTTTACGATATTTCTACCGATACACAAAGCCCGCCAGCTTTTTTTCGCACAATACGTCCCAGCGATGCTTTACCGCTCAAGAGTGTATTGACTGAACAAGCAGCAATACAGATCTCACAATGGCCAGAAATGTCAGGGCGCCGTTATGATGGTTCACCTGATCGTATTCGCGAATCTGTTCTCAATGTTTTAGCAGCCTATGATTGGCCTGTTGTGGCTCAAAGAAAGTTTCAAGGTGAAGAAGATGCACTTTATATTGAAACAATGGCAAAAACTTTTTACCTTGGCTTTATTTCGGACATTGTCATTCGTTTAACTGATGAAGGGGATACAACTTTTGTTGATATGCGTTCTGCTTCGCGTTATTTGCCAAGAGATTTAGGAACGAATGCTGCTTTTATTATCGATTTTATGGATGCACTTGATACAGAAATCGCCTCACTTCCTCTTTCTGAAGATAATGAGTAGAGGTTAGAAGTATAGTAAGTTACATTTACTAAATGAGCTTATTTCAAAAATAAATTATTATTGCAATTTCATAAAAATTTATAATTACAAATAATAGAAACTTATTTAAATGAAAATCATTTTTTATAAAACATAATTTAAATATAAATGCTAATATCTAATATATTTAAACGCAACATAAATAAAACAAAACGTCAAAAATAACAAAAAGAACCACCCAAATGTCTTAATCGCTTCCTTTATACTATTTTTCCAACTGTCACCACTGTATCTATAAATTAATAAAAATGAAAATATAAAAACAAATACTGAAAATAAAATATCAAAAACATTATTATATAAAGATAATAAATAATCACTTTTCATATAAATAACGTATACAAATAAAAAATGTTATAGAAAGTAATATAATAAATATAATGAACAAAAATGTGCTTAATAACATTTTTTTCACAATTTCTTTGTTACTATAACCTTTAAATTTATACCGTAAAAACATTGCATAGAAAAATATAAATAAAGCACATGTATAAGATAATAATTCTGCAATAATACGAATAATATCACTCATAAAAAAATCCAAATTAAATATATATAAAAACAATAAACATTAACATATATTAATTCATACAAAAATTAATAAATTAAAATAATATAAAAAAATAATTTATTATTATTTAATTATTTTTTTCATTAAATACTTTATATACATAATACAATTTAAATAAATATACTTAAACAAAAAAATGCAAAAAACAATTCATAAAATATATTAAAAATATAGATAACAAATAAAATTTCCAAATTAATCTATAATTATAAATTAATAATGAATAATCATCGTTCATAGAAATAACGTATATAAATAAAAAATGTTATAAAAAATAATATAACGAAAAAAAATATTCTTAACAAAATTTTTTTCCAAATTTCTTTTCTATTATAACCTTTATATTTATAATATGAAAACAATGTATAGAAAAATATAAATAAAGCACCTATAGAAAATAATAATTCTATAATAATACTAATAAGCTCATTCATAAAAAAAATCCAAATTAAATATATAATTTTGTAAAATTATGCACCTAAACCTTCCTGTCAAGTTTGTAGACACATAATTATGCCTACAAGCTTGTTCATTGCTTTACCGCTCAAAAGTGTTTTGACTGAACAAGCAACATTACAGATGTCACAATGGCCAGAAATATCGGGGCGCCGTTATGATGGCTCACCTGATCGTATTCGCGAATCCGTTCTCAATGTTTTAGCAGCCTATGATTGGCCTATTGTAGCGCAAAGAGAATTCAAAGGCGAAGAAAATGAAGTTTATATTGAAACGAGAGCTAAAACTTTTTACCTTGGTTTTATTTCAGACATTGTGATACGCTTAACCAATGAAGGGGATACCACTTTTGTTGATATGCGCTCTGCTTCTCGTTATTTTCCAAGAGATTTGGGAACGAATGCTGCTTTTATTATCAATTTTATGGATGCACTTGATACAGAAATCGCCTCACTTCCTCTCTCACAAGACGATGAATAACAATCTAAGAGAAATAAGGCATTTTGTGTCCATAACAATTGCCTATTTTTCAATAAATATGATACATAAGCAAGCAATCACTTTTCAAAAACTATAAACTGATAATCCTTATACAAAAGATAATAATCTCAAAACAACCCATGCTTGAAATAATTAAAAAGATTTAAAATAGGAAATAAAAAACAGAATTCTTGATGATAATACTGATTTTAAAGTATCTATCCCAATGTAATCAGTAAACATTTTTTTAAAGATAAATAGTATATAAAAAGAATAACTTATTTTTTATAAATAACTCTACAAATAACACCTTATAATTATATTATTTTAAAATTCCCATATATTTAACTAATAAACTTCCAAAATAATATAATATAAAAAACGTAATTGTTGATAATATTTTCCTTTTTATACTCCAGTTCTTACCTTTAGATCTATTGTAAAAAAAATTGAAAATCCATATATAAACGTTACCAATAAGGCGCCAGTAAAATTATTCATAACAAAAAAATCCAAAATAAAATATCTATTGTCTTAAACAAAAATATTCCTGAAATCAATTACCATAGCTTTAAAGTATGTTTACAATATCACTGATCTCAGAAATATCTTTATCGTTATTTTCTAAATAAATTAGAAACAGTGTTCTTCCACTTTACGGATGACATTGATTGTACTTATCTTTTAAACCGCTAGCAGCTCCTCCTAATCCGCCTACTATTGCTAAAGGGACAACGCTAACACCTCCGACTGCACCAGCAATACCTCCTATTACTTCTCCTATGATGCCGCCTGCACCTTCTGCTTGGGAATGAGCGCCTGCGCTACAATTATCTTCTTCTGGAAAAAGCAAAATTTTTAGATGTGAGTTAATAATTGAATCATGTAATGAGCATGCTATTTAGCAAAAAATCAAATATAATTTGTAAAAATATATAACTCATAATAAATAATAAAATAATGATAATAACGTAATTCTATATTATTTTAAAATTCCTATATATTTAACTAATAAAATTCCAAAATAATATAATATAAAAAACGTAATTGTTGATAATATTTTCCTTTTTATACTCCAGTTCTTACCTTTAGATCTATTGTAAAAAAAATTGAAAATCCATATATAAACGTTACCAATAAGGCGCCAGTAAAATTATTCATAACAAAAAAATCCAAAATAAAATATCTATTGTCTTAAACAAAAATATTCCTGAAATCAATTACCATAGCTTTAAAGTATGTTTACAATATCACTGATCTCAGAAATATCTTTATCGTTATTTTCTAAATAAATTAGAAA